>NZ_HF986154.1:2096-9903 GCF_000431435.1 Veillonella sp. CAG:933 | reverse complement strand
TTTGTCATGCCTATTCGGCGTACAATAAAAAAGCAGCCACACAGTAATGTACTGTATGACTGCTTAGTCTTATTCGCTTATTCTCTTAAATCGACCAGAAAGAATCATGGAAAATAATCTTACGGTACGTTTCAAAACGGAGCCATTTATCATGCCATGCGCCATCATGCTGCAACGCATCATCGGAAGACTCTTCGATGAATTGTTTTACATCGTCGGCAGAGTTAACCTGCACGGCAAAACCGCGACCGTTCACAACCGGCACGTCGTTGTATGTATACTCAGCCAACGGTACGATATTAGCCAATTTACCGTCCCGTACTTCGATAGCCACTTTATCGCGGAGAACCAAGATATCAAAATTAGCCGGATAGTTGTAGCTGGCACCGGCGAGCGGCAAGCTGTCGCCAATATTAAAGGTCGTGCGGTTAGGACGGATTTTATCTACTTTGAGACCTTCTACATTGTAGTAGAATTCATCAAACACGTCGCCACGTGCTTTCAAGCCATTGCCTTCAAAGCTGTGCTGTTCCGCAGTAGTACCCACCGCTTCTACGACACCGCAAGCGGAGGTCATGTTGCTTACGCGGTTGATAAGAATCAACTCACCCAACGTCTTATGACGACGGAATTCATCCATAACAACCGGCGCCTGGAAGTGCAAGGTGCAAAGGGCAATGCTGTTTTTACCGAGTTCCGCAGCCGGCAAATGTTCACCGCTGTTCACGTCGATTTGGTACTGAATATCCGTCACCGTAGCGGCCACCTGTTTGGTGCCGAGGCTTACGAGATATTCGTTGCCCACTTCAAGCGGTTCGTCATCCATCCAAAGGAGTTTAACGCTGGCCGTCTGAGCGATTTCAATGCCGGTCTGTTTTACCAACACGCTGCCACGAGACACGTCGATTTCACGGTCAAGTTCAACAGTCAACGGCTGGCCGTTTTTCGCTTCCTGCACTTCATCAAAACCGACCATCAAGGTTTTAACCTTAGCTGATTCTCCACTCGGCAATACGGTGAGGGTATCGCCAACGGTAATTTTGCCGGATTCCACTTGGCCTTGGAAGCCGCGGAAGGTGTGATTCGGACGGCAAACGCGTTGTACGGGCATATAGAAACCGTCTTCCGCTGCACCGGATGCATCTACGTTTTCAAGGTATGGCAATAAGGCCGGTCCTTCGTACCAAGGCATGGTCGTTGCTTTAACGGTGATGTTATCCCCTTCGGTAGCCGAAACCGGAATCACCTGTACTTGCTTGAGCCCTACTTCTTTAGCAAGGGCTGCAATGTCCGCTTCAATCTTGCGGAACACGTCTTCTTTATAGCCTACAAGGTCCATTTTATTCACGGCAAACACGAACGACTCAATCCCCATCAACGCACAAATACGTGCATGACGACGGGTCTGCACCAAAATGCCCTGCGAAGCATCCACCAAGATAATGGCCAAATCCGCAAAGGACGCACCTACGGCCATGTTACGGGTGTATTCTTCGTGGCCCGGTGTGTCCGCTACGATAAAGCTGCGGTTGTCGGTGGTGAAATAACGGTACGCTACGTCAATGGTAATCCCCTGTTCGCGTTCCGCCATGAGGCCGTCGAGCAATAAAGAGTAGTCGATGGCGCCGCCGCGGCTGCCCACTTTACTTTCCAATTCCAAGGCTTTCGCCTGGTCCGCATATAATAATTTTGCATCATATAAAATGTGGCCGATGAGTGTGGATTTACCGTCATCCACACTGCCACAGGTAATAAATTTTAAAAGTCCTTTCATCGTTGTATCCTCTCTGTCATCCCCAAGGCTTGTTCTTTTTCAAAAAGAATGGCCCTCATCGTCATGTATGTATTAGAAATAACCTTCACGTTTGCGACGTTCCATGCTGCCCGCCGCTTCACTGTCGATAACACGGGTCGTGCGTTCAGACGATACAGCCGACAAGGTTTCTTCAATAATTTCATCCAAGGTGGTCGCATTGGACTCGGTGCCGCCCGTCAAAGGATAGCAACCTAAGGTACGGAAACGAACTTTCTTCTGCTCGATTTTTTCACCCGGAAGAAGTTTAAAACGGTCGTCATCCACCATGATGATGTTGCCGTCACGGTATACAACAGGACGTTCTGCCGCGAAGTACAAGGATACAATGTCGATGTTTTCACGCTTAATATATTGCCAAATGTCTTTTTCGGTCCAGTTGGACAATGGGAAAACACGGATACTTTCACCCTTATTGATTTTAGCGTTGTAAAGTTTCCACATTTCCGGACGCTGGTTCTTCGGATCCCAGCCGTGCGACGCATTACGGAAGGAGAAGATACGTTCCTTCGCACGGGATTTTTCTTCGTCACGACGACCGCCCCCAAACGCTGCCGTGAAACCGTATTTGTTGAGTGCCTGTTTTAAGGCCTGTGTTTTCATAATATCCGTGTAAGCCGAGCCGTGGTCAAATGGGTTGATACCCTGATCCACGCCGTCCTGGTTGATGTATTCGATCATATCGAGGCCGAATTTCTTGGCTGTTTCATCGCGGAATTTAATCATTTCTTTGAATTTCCACGTTGTGTTTACATGTAAAAACGGAAACGGCGGTTTTTCCGGATAAAATGCTTTGCGCGCCAAGTGGAGCATTACCGAGCTGTCCTTACCGATGGAGTACAACATAACCGGCTTTTCACACTGCGCCGCTACTTCGCGGATAATATATATGGCTTCCGCTTCCAATTCGTCTAAATGGCTGTATTCACTCATGCTAAACCTTCTCTCTTTTACTCTATAATTTATTTTGAAAAATATCTTAACTTTTAAACGTTGCAAAGATACTACAATGTTGAAAAAATCTAAACTTTAAAATTGTCGTATCTGAGATATCAAAGCTTAATATTTATTGGATTCTTGAGCATTCACCACGATGGTCTGACTCTCACCGGTCGGCGAAGTATATTCCCAATTCCAATATTGACCGTCGCGACGAGCCTTCATGGTGCCGCCGAGGCCACCCATATCAGGACCGAGGAAGTAGGCAATAGCGCCTACGGGACATTCCTTAATGCAGGCCATACAGCCCCAACAATCCTTCGGATAGGCCATAAAGGCTTTGCCCGCTTCATTCATAGCCGGTAAGCTGCCGGGGCAAATATTAACGCACCGCTGACAACCTACGCATGTCTGTTGATCGATTTTGATGCTCATAGTGCGCCTCCTTTGCTAACGGCCGCGCCGTCTTGATGTTCATAGCTGTCCGATGTTACCAATGGACGCTGACGAATTTCAATGCCCTTATCCGTTGCCACGGAGTTAACATAGCAGAGCCATTCATCGCTGGTCTCAGGATAATCCAGGTTTTCCGCAAAACTGTGCCAACGCGTTTCCTTGCGGGCCCCCAAGTGAGCAATCAAGGTTAAACATACTACCAAGCGCTCTTTGAGCTCGTAGATAAACAGCAAATCGTGGAGGTTTTCCGCCTTCAGCTGTTCCGCCATGCCTATGAGCTCTTCGATACGTGCTTTCGCTTTGGCCAATTGCTTGCCGTTAAAACGATAATAAGAGCCGATACCGCCGGCATAGCTGTCCATGGCCCGTTGCATCGCTTCTTCCAGCTGTTCCGTCGTATAGAGTGGTGCTTCGCCGGTAAGGAAGGTATCATACGCATCCAAGTACGTTTTGGCCTGCGCCGCTACAGTAGTGGAAACAGTATTCGCTGCTGCTCTAGCTGCGTTAACTTTGCCCCCTGTTGCTACGTTATTGACTGTCCCTGCATTCGCACCTTGTTCGTTTTGCCAACGTTCGGCAATAGCCAAGGCCGCAATTTCACCTTCAGCCAAGGCACCGGTTACATATTTCTGCGGACACCCACCGGCTACATCGCCGGCCGCAAAGAGGTTACGGATTGTCGTTTCACGCTTCGTGTCTACCCAATAACCGCTCGCCGTATGACCACCTACAATATATGGTTCCGTTCCTTCGATTTCCACATTCTGCTGCTGCGGACCCTCGCCGGATTCTAACCATTTTAAAGTCTGACCCGGTGCCATGTTAAGATACGCCTTTAAAAGGTCCATGTTCTGCTCGCTCGTAATACCTTCGGTTGCCAAATAACAAGGGCCGTGACCATCGAGCGTTTCTTTTACAGTCCCGTACACGCGTTGCGAAGTGGTCAGGCCGTATTTCGTTTCATACACTTCGCCATCCGCATTGACCTGTTTAGCGCCCACGCCCTGGGCAATAGTGCCGGTCGGCGCAATTGTGTCTTTACAACGAAGGGCGATAAAACGCATTTCAAAGGTAGTCATTTCAGCACCCGCTTTGATGCCCATGGCATAACCGGCGCCCGTGTTGAACGGTGAATACCACATTTTGTGACGTGAAAAACCCGGATTGTTCGGTCGATATAAGCCGGCCGCTCCGCCGGTGGCACAAATTACATAGGGTGCGTAGATTTCATAGGCTACGTTATTGCGCAATGAAAAACCAACCGCCCCTTTAATTTCGCCGTTTTCTACCAAGTAATCGGTCATAATCACATGTTCCATAACCGTCGTATTTGGTAACTGAAGAACCGCATCAGCCAGAATCGGCTTGATGTTTTCGCCGTTAATCTTAATATTACGATTACCGCGTGCCATATACTCGCCATTTTCGTCTTTCAAAATAACGAGCCCCAAATCTTCCAGTACTTTCGTCACGCCGTTAAGGCGTTCGCTCATGGTGAGCAATAAATCGTGACGGACAATGCCGGCCGCGTCCTTCGTGGCATAATCCACATAATCTTGCGGCTTACGGCCTTTTACGATATACGCGTTCAGCGCATTCACGCCGGCCGCCAAACAGCCGCTGCGTCGAATGGCCGCTTTTTCTACGATGAGAACCTTGGCGTTGCTCTCTTTTTGCAAGGTCAGCGCCGCGTAACAGCCCGCCGTGCCGCCCCCGATGATGAGCACATCCGTCTCAATTCGCTCTCGCTTCTCAAATTTCATAATCCCATTCCACCTAATTTCTATAATGCCTACTTAAGGGCTGAATATCATTTGATATAGTTAACAACATTCACTTTGGCGTTGAATGCTATCTCCTTATAATTGCCTATTACTGATACGTCGTTCATCTTTGCCGTTAACGACTGAATATCACTAAATATAGAACACTTGGTCCGGTTCGAGCGCTTTGTTCTTGGCAATATGAACGTCCGTATTGCTGCACAAAAACAGTCGATAGATGAGTACATCCACTTCTTCGCCGACGGTAAACATGTTGGCCTCAATCGGCTGTTCCGCTTCGAGTATATGCTCGCCGATACGAATTTGCATGCTGAGCCTTGTGCCTTGGAATGTCACCGCTTCTACCACGCCCTGCTCTATAGCACTCTTATTGCCATGGTCGGCGTCTTTTTTGAAAACCGCTACAAATTCCGGCCGAATAATAGCCCAGTCGAAATCGTCTTCTTTGTCAAAACCGACTAATTTCTCATAATTCATGATGCCTTTAGCTTTACCCATGAAACCGGCCACGAACGGCGTTGCCGGCGTACCATAAATTTCTTCAGGTGTGCCCATCTGCTCGATACGGCCATTGTTCGTTACGATGATTTCATCGGCCAGTTCGACTGCTTCTTCCTGATCATGGGTTACGAAAATACTGGTAATCCCGGATTTTTTAATCGTCGCCTTAAGCCATTGCCGTAAATCATGCTTTACTTTTGCATCGATAGCCGCAAACGGTTCATCCAATAGCAATACATGCGGTCTTGGAGCCAACGCACGGGCAAAGGCCACACGCTGCCGCTGACCGCCGGACAATTCCCCCGGATAGCGATCTCGTAAATTAGCAAGGCCCACCAAGTCCAGCAATTCGGTAACACGCTTTTCAATTTTGCCTCGATCTTTATTTTGTACGTCCAAGCCGAACGCAATATTATCAAACACCGTCATATGACGGAATAAGGCGTAGTTTTGAAAAACAAACCCGATGCCGCGTTTAGCCGGTACGATTTCATTTACGCGCTGACCGGCAATATGAATATCCCCTTCGTCGGGATGTTCAAGCCCTGCCAACATACGTAGGATTGTCGTCTTCCCGCTGCCACTGGGTCCCAATAAGGCCACGATACGGCCTTCCGTGATTTCAAAGTTAACATCTTTCGATGCTTCATAATCGCCGTATTGCTTATATATTCCGGTCATCGCCACATAGCTCGATGACGCCGCCGACGTTACGCCCATTTAATCACCTCAAATTCTCTCTTATCTTCTTCAAGTTATATTCTTATACTTTATGTTGTATATAGCTACTTATTTTACCCTCATTGGCTGACGTTTATTCAATCTAAACGCTCTAATCGCCGGCATGACCGACGCGATGTTCCACATAGGCTCTTAGTAAGAGCAATAATACGGACATCAATACCAATAAAGAGGATGCCGCAAAGGCTGCCGTTACGCCCGTCGCCGAACCTGACATATATAATGCGTCGATCTCGAGCGGCAAGGTAAAGGTGCTGCCGCGAGCTTTTGACAAGGCTGCTACGGCCCCGAATTCCCCCAAAGCACGAGCCGCACACAATAAGACGCCGTATAAAAAAGCCCATTTAATTTGCGGAAAGGTTACTTTCCAAAAAACGGTCAATCCCGATGCCCCCATGAGGACCGCCGCTTCTTCCTCTTCACGTCCGCGCGTATGCATGATGGCAATCACTTCGCGGAACACGAAAGGCAAGGTTACAAATATAGTTGCCAAGAAAACACCCGGTAAGGCAAAGACAACGCGCCAATTCGTGCCAAGCCACTGATTAATTGTATCTAAAATCCCATAGCCCCAGCCGATGCGGCCGAATACCATGATAAAGGCAAGACCTGCAATAACCGGTGAAATGGAGAACGGCACATCGATTAAAGTCATGAGGAATTGTTTCCCCTTGAAATCGAATTTACCGATACAATATGCTGCACAAAGGCCGAAGAAGCCACTGACTGCAACGGCTACTAAAGCTGCTAAAAGCGTCAGCCCCAAAGCGGATAACACATACGGTGTGGTTATAGCTTTTAAGTAAAAGCCCCAGCCCTGTGCCAACGAACTGATTATCACAGTTACCAGCGGGAAGACCAACATTAAGATTACAAAGATAAAGCCTAATGTAATCAATGTATTTTTCACCCATTTTGACTGTTTCATATTATCGACCTCCTAACCGCCGTGCCTGACGAAGCTGCATCAAGTTCACGGTAAGCAAAATTAAAAAGGCCAATACGAGGAGCACCAACGCCATGGCAGTTGCCCCCTCATAATCCACATAATTGAGTTTTTGCATAATCACATAGGACACGACTTGCGTCTGCGCTTTAGCACTGTTCCCGGAGATATAGATAACGCTACCGTACTCACCAAGCCCTCGGGCAAAAGCCAAGGCAAAACCGGCTAGACCGGCCGGTAAGATTTCCGGCAAAATAATGCGTCTGAAAATCGTAAAGTTATTGGCACCCAATACGGCGCCGGCTTCTTCGTAAGAACCGTCAAGTTTTGCCAACACAGGCTCCACGGAACGAACTACGAAAGGAATACCCACAAATACTAAGGCTATAATAATACCTATTTTTGTATAAACAATGGATACGCCCAATTTAACCAAGGCACTGCCTAAGAGGCCTGTCTCGGAATAGAGTTTGGACAAGGTAATGCCCGCTACTGCCGTCGGTAAGGCAAACGGTAACTCGATAAGGCTGTCGATGATACGCCGTCCCGGGAAGGTGTAACGCACCAAAATCCACGCCAATAAGGTTCCGAACACGAGGTTAATAGCGGCCGCCACAAAGGCGGGGG
>NZ_HF986154.1:0-2084 GCF_000431435.1 Veillonella sp. CAG:933 | reverse complement strand
CCGCCACAAAGGCGGTGGTTAAACTCGTGGCAAAGGCATGCCATACAACCGGTTTTGAAATAGCCTGCCAGAAGGCGGCCGGTGGGATTTGTAAGGCAAACCCCAATATGGTACCGATTGGCAAAATCACGATAATGGATAATATCGTCAGTGTCACGCCTAGAGTTAAGCCAAACCCCGGCAATAAACGCGGTGTTTTCGCCTTTTTACCACTCGTCTGACGCTTAGGACCTTCGATTCGTACCGGTGTAGCCCGTTTAATTTCATTTAACTGATTCTGCTCGTTCATAGACCCTCCTATTCATCGCGAATTGTATCGAATAGGGCGCCATCTACGAAAAAGCGCTCATAAGCGGCCGACCACCCGCCAAAATCTCGAATTGTCACCATGCGTGCCGGAGTGGGATACTTAGCCGCTACTTCCTTCATAACGTCCGGATTCGTCGGTCTGAAACCGTATTTAGCAATGAGTCGTTGACTGTCCGGTTCGTAAAGATGAGCCAAATACTCATGAGCCACGTCATAGGTGCCGTGTTTTTTGGCGATTTCCGCCACTACAGCCACACTCGGTTCCGCTACTATCGAAACGGACGGCATTACGATTTCATACTCGCCGGGATAATGTTCCATAATCTGTTTTGCTTCGTTTTCCCAAGCGAGCAACACATCGCCTTGCTTGTTTTCAACAAAAGTCGTCGTAGACGCGCGAGCCCCCGCGTCCATTACGGTCACATTGTTATATAATTTTTTGACAAAATCATTCCCTTTAGCGGTATCGTTATTAGGACCTTCACCATAAGCATAGGCCGCTAAAAAGATCCAACAAGCGCCCCCGCTGCTTTTAGGATCCGGTGCAATCAAGCGCACACCCGGTTTTACCAAATCCGACCAATCTTTAATTTGTAGCGGATTGCCTTTACGAACCAGGAATACTACCGTGGACGTATAGGGTGCCGAATAGTTCGGCAATTGTGATTCCCAGCTGGAGTCTAACAGATGAACCTTCTGCAGTAGATTCACGTCTTGAGCCAGCGCCAAGGTCACCACGTCGGCGTCAAAGCCTTCCACCACGGCCCGAGCCTGATTGCCCGATCCGCCGTGGGACTGATGAATTTCTACATCCTTACCGGTTCGTTCTTTATAATATTTTGAAAAATCGGCATTATATGCCTCGTAAAACTCTCGAGTCGGGTCATAGGATACATTCGTCAAGGTTGTCACCTGACTGTTATTCTGCGACGAAAACGAATGACCGGCTCCCCACAGCATAGCCCCCACTATGCCTACCGAAAGAAGTACGTACCAACCTCTTCGTTTCATAATTATAACCTTCTATCTTATAAACTCTCTCTATTATTAAAACTCTCTCTTTGGCCGTTACTCGTTCTCGGCCGTAGCTTCTTTCCCAAATCATACTGTTTATTGTGAAAAACCGAATTGCTATATGAATCTGTACTCTCAGCATCTTTGACGGATTCATATATCTCATTCAGATTAATTTTTAATTCCTACAATTTTAACAGGTATTTATGGCGCACGAAGTGCGTAAAATGTAAAGCTGTGTTTGATTGTACTTTTTAAATCATACATTGTCAATAGGATATGAGGTAATTGAAAACAATATAAATACTATAGTATATTATATGTGATTCTAGTTGAATGTTTTTCTCAAAATTACAGACTGATATCTTGTAATATAGTTGGTTATTTGGCAATTTTTAGGGTTATGTACGGGATTTAATGTATGTGTCAGATTTTAAATGAAATTGTTTATCAGTAAATATAGGGCGATTCTATTATATATAATAGATAATATATATATGTATTTGGGTCATCTATGAATTTGTTATTCAAATGAGGGGAGAGGTAGTTCGTATTGCTTAGGTAGATTGACTTTTTTAGTGCTAAAAGGCTAGAGGGAGAAAGCTCTATTGATTTTGTGCGTGGCCGCATTGCTTCGCTCGCTGCCTTTTTTAGTGCTATAAAGGCTAGAGGGAGAAAGCTCGATTGATTTAGGGCGTAACCGCATTGCTTCGCTCGCTGCTTTATATATTACTTAGTAGACGCTGAGTACGTCCGGCTCT
>NZ_HF986153.1:0-4371 GCF_000431435.1 Veillonella sp. CAG:933 | reverse complement strand
CCGAATTACTTCATGGAAATGGCCGCCGAACACATGAACGCCAAGGTCTCGCCATACCTCGCATTCCTCACTCAAGCGCGAACCGATATTCCCTCATTTGAACGACTCGTGCTCGGCGCGGGCGGGTTCACCACCGACACGTCCACAACATATCTGGACCGCAACGGCAACACGGTCAAACGCAAGAACCTGTCCAAACAGGCCAAGAACACATTGAACGACTATGAGCTCATCCAGTACGACATGACCGCCGGCAAAGGGTACCTTACAGGTACCGATTTCTTTAAGATGAAGCAAACAACAGGTAGCCATTCGACAAACGTCCACAGGGTGCAACACAAAAGCAACACCGAATGACGGAAGAGCTTATAATAAGTTTATTATAAACGTGTCAAGAAAAAGAGAAAGCATGCCGAGTTTACTCAATCAGGTCAAAAAATATTTACCTGTATCATCCCGATCCTTCCACGCCTTCGAACAAAAAAACATAAACAAGATGCAATATCTTGAAGGTGCCATTGAAAAACTCCAGGCACAAAATGCCGAACTTCTTCAAAAACTCGATAGTCTTAAAGACCAATCCCATGAAGCTCATTCCTATGAGCAAACTCGCGATATGATGATGTTCTGGCAGCTTTTCCGACATTCTGACGAAAATCTAGAGGAAGCAAAGAAACGTTTTTTCCGAGGCTTACCAAAAGCTCACGGTCTGGCTCGGTTATTCCAACAAGCAGAGACTAAATTATTCAAAGAATTTAACTCACTATGTCGTAAATACAATATAGCATACTGGATGGGTTCGGGCACTCTTCTTGGGGCGTACATCTATAATGATATTATTCCATGGGATGATGACGTGGATGTTTTTATTACTCGTAAGCAGCTTGCTGAACTACAGCAAATTCTCCAAGACGATGAGACCTTTCACGTGACAGTTGTCTGGGATTGGTATGTGCCATGTAAACAGATTCGCTTCAAACTCAGAGATGAGAAGAATCCAACATTTATTGATTTGTTCCCACTGGATACAATAACCGGAAACTATTCAGAGGCATGGAATATCACGTCCCAAGCGCGAGTCGACTTCGTCTCAGATATTCGAAAAAAATTTACAGGAACTGAATGGGAGAAAACACCTTATTTATATGATAATTCTGCTTTAGCAGAGCAAATAGAATATGTCCTTGACGAACACTACCGGGCACTTTCAGAAAAGATTAATTTCACGGATGATTTACAAACTGCATCTGGCTTAGTGCGAGGCATCGAGAATATCGACGAGACCCATTCATCTGGACCTTATCCCATAGATGACTGGATGCCTACTATTAATATGAGATTTGATGATTTCGATGTGCCCGCACCGCCAGCATGGCGCAAATACCTTCAAAATCTATATGGCGATTTTTTGCAGATCCCGCATGATATTGATTCGCATGAACACGTTGATAATCACTATCTTCAAGATGATGCAGTACTGGCCTCTCTAGAAAAGTATGTCAATAGCTAATCTTTTATTAAAGGTCGAGATAGTGCCATTCTCATTATCTCGACCTTTGCATTTATGCAATCTGAGTAATTTCAACCGCTCGGTCGCTTAACAGAGCATACTCACGATTCCTACCATCCCGAATAACGAATGCACAAGAATTGGCATCATTAGTGAACGCGACCATATCAGTAGATTTTGGATTGGCTACCGACGGTGTACGCAACGAAGCGACAAGACGGAAATCACCATTGTTAAAGACGTTTAATGGCATCTCATAATGAACAGTTTGGTGACCGCGTTTCTTCATCTTCAGTGTCTTCGAGCCCGTATCATACGCGACTCCACCACGACGAAGATCATGCAATGCAATAGCCAAGTAGAAATCCGTGTCTTCGTTGAAGTCATATTCAACATCAAATCTGAAGGTATCACTGCTTTTGCAGACCAATGAAGTCTGAGGATTAATACGCAATATTGGGCATCTACTGTTCAAGCCTTCTGCATATCCATCATCATCCTTCTTCTCCTCGTCGCGTTTCTTCGCTTCAGCTTTCAGATTCTCTAATGTGTATCGGTTAGCAGCATCCTCTTTATTGCCATTGACAATAATGTCTCCATCTTTAATCAGAATCGCCTTATTGCAATACTTCTTTACGGAGTCCATGCTGTGCGTCACCAAAATAACGGTCTTGTTCGGATCTTTCTTGACCTTGGTAAAGTAGTCATCGCACTTACGCTGGAATGCCTCATCACCGACCGCAAGTACCTCGTCGAGCACCAAGATATCGCCCTGCGCCTTGATCGCCACAGAAAACGCAAGGCGCACCTGCATGCCGGATGAGTAGTTCTTAAGCTTCTGGTCCATGAACTCTTCGAGTTCAGCGAATTCCACAATATCGTCATACATGGCCGCAATCTCGTCATGGGAGAAGCCAAACAGGGCTCCATTGAGATATACGTTCTCTCGACCGGTCAGCTCAGGATTGAACCCAACTCCGAGCTCGATAAACGGCACTAATGTACCATTTACTTCCACGGAACCACCATCTGGTACATAAATGCCCGAGATAATCTTCAATAACGTGGATTTTCCGGAACCATTACGGCCGACGATACCGAAAAAGTCACCACGGTGTACATCAAAGTTGATGTCATGAAGAACATGTTGTTCTTTATAGCCCTTAATGCCTTTAGTCCAATTAATAAACGCCTGCTTTAGTCCCGTGGCCTGTTCCGTCGGCAGGCGGAAATACTTGCCAACATGCTTGACAGACAGCACCACATCATCACTGCGTTCGGTGGTAGTCGCAGTTCCTTCATTATTGATATTCATGGAGGTCTCGCTCATTACATCACCTCTGCAAACTTGCGGTTGTTACGTTTGAACACATACACGCCAAGAACAAGAATTAATATAGACAACACGATAGGAACGGCCCGCAATAGCGGATTAGAAGTCATCGTCCAAATCGTTGGTTGCGTCTCTGGAGCAATCAGGTTATGACGAATATCCTGAATCACCTGAGCAATTGGATTCAACAATTGAATCTTTGCAATCAACAGACCGTATCCGCGCAGCGAGTTATTCCCGATTACCATCGACAATGGGTAAATAATCGGCATCGCGTAGAATAGTACCTGCTGCAATACGTCCCAGATATGGGAAATGTCACGGAAATACACATACATGGTCGACAACAGCAACGCGAGCCCGAGTGCAATGATGTACAGCTGAATGAAGTTGAGAGGCAACAGTAACACACGCCAGGTAAAGTGCACGTGCGTAAATAGCGCAAACAACAACACCACTACAAAGTTGATGGCGAAACTAATCAAAGCGCCGATAGTGGATGACACCACCACAATGTAGTTGGGGAAATGGATTTTACGAAGCAAATCGCCGCGATCGACAATCGCTCGAAGACCCACAGAAGTGGATTCCTGTACGAATTGCCAAGCACTAATGCCCATCAGCAATACCACAGGATACGTGGGAGTACCGTCAGACATGCGCAGGAACTTGGCGAACACGGCGTACATCACACAAAACAGCATCAACGGTTGCAGAACAGACCAGCCAATACCGAGGAATGATCCTTGGTACCGAAGCTTGAAATCGGTTTTAACCAGTTCCTTCAGCACCACCAAGGAGTAGTGGTAGCGATCCTGCAGTTTCTTCACTAAAGCCATCACGAAGAACAAAGTTTACCAGCAATGCGGTATGCGTTCGTTCTCACCCACCTGAGCCCTTACATTTTTCGCACTGTGCACTCTCGCGCTTACACCCATTTGTATACTGACATTTATGGCACAAACTTCAACTAGCAGTAGCAAGCAATGGGAAACGGTAAACAGGGTTGTTTATCCCACTAAAGATGCTGACTTAACAATGCCTCTATATGCGGTGAACTGGCATCCCGCTCATTTTGACGCGAGTGTGTTCGATGAACGCGACAGTATGCTCAGTGTCGATTTGAACGCTATAACGCGTTCTGATTTTAACCGTCTTGTAGCACAAGGCATCAGACCAGCGCCTGAAGAACCTCATGGGTTCAAAATCAATTCTCGCGATTCCATTACGTTGGAACCATGTACGCATATCTCACTATGCACGTATTTCAACGCATTCCCTGCTGGCTACTGGAGGCACTGGACCCGTGTCAAGCATCTTCGATTCTCAGCAAGAGTCTCGGGCGTAGGCACTCTAACCTTGTTCCAGTCCACTGCACGCGGATTATCCACCCCCGTTAAAACCTTCACCATCCATACTGAAAGCACCGAAAGCGCTTCCGATTCCACCGATACCTCTCAAGTTATAGAGTCGATTCTCTCGCTCAAAGGCATGCTAGACGGCGGCTACTATTGGCTCGATGCACGAG
>NZ_HF986152.1:0-526 GCF_000431435.1 Veillonella sp. CAG:933 | reverse complement strand
TAAACGATACGGAATCCCGCGGGCACAGTTAGTTATTGCTGATATTCCGTATAACTTGGGCGTGAACGCCTACGGAAGTAGCCCTCAATGGTATATTGATGGCGACAACAAGAACGGCGAGAGCGCAAAAGCCGGCAAGTCGTTTTTTAACACGGATTTTAATTTCAATATTGCCGAATATTTTCATTTCTGCAATAGGTTATTGAAGAAAGAGCCGAAAGAACGAGGGCAAGCCCCTTGCATGATTGTATTTTGTAGTTTTGAACAGATGCAAATGGTGATTAAATACGCCGAAAAGCACGGATTTAATCATTATACACCGATAACGTTTGTCAAAAAGCATAGCGGGCAGGCGCTAAAAGCGAATATGAAAATAGTCGGCGCCACTGAATATGCCCTCGTGCTATATCGCGATAAGTTGCCAAAATTCCGTAACGGGTGCCAACGAGATGAAAACGGCAAGGCAATCCGCGGAACCGGGAAAATGATATTTAACTGGCAGGAGTGGCAACGTGATGGGAAGGAT
>NZ_HF986151.1:0-8660 GCF_000431435.1 Veillonella sp. CAG:933 | reverse complement strand
GAGTTAAAAAACTCAATTTCGTTACAGCCCCTAAAAACCAACTCAAAATGTCCTATAGGCCCCTTATTCTATAGCCTCATATATGTTAAAAGCGAGCCAAGGTCATCCTTGACTCGCTTTTTTAATGAGGGTCTACTGTCATATGACAGTCCCTAACTAATGAAGTTACTTGCTTATTTCAACAAAGCAATTACGTCGTCAGTTACGTTTTCAGCAGTAGAGTTTGGTTCGATGCTTACGATTACTGTAGGGTTAGCTACGATGAAAGGTAAGTTTTTCTGAGCACGTACCTGATCCAATCTTTCTTGGATTTTAGAATCAACCGGTGCGAAGATTTTGTTCATTTCTTCGTTGTATTTCTGAGCTACCGGAGCATATTTTTTATCGATAGCTTCCTGTTTTGCTTTTTCGTCTTTGATAGCGTTGATTTCGTTTTCCAATTTCTGAAGTTTTGGAGCGTATTCCTGTTCAACTTTCTGAGCTTGCATTTGAATAGCGCCGTAACCAGGGTATGCCTGCATTACCTGAGCCATATTAACTACGCCAACATTAGCTGCGCTGGCAGCACCTAAACCAATTGTTCCAATAACTGCTAAAGCAGCAAGATTCTTTTTAAAATTCATGTCCCAAAGACCTCCTTACAAAACTAGAGCGTATTATGTAGCCCTATATTCACTATAGTAACAGAAATATAGAGAAACTACAATATCTAAAAAAATTAATTTAGTATTCAATATTCATTTTTGTCATGTATTCATCATACCGATTGATAATGAACATCAAATGAATTATCGCTAAAACCAATTATATACTCTAAACAGCCCCTTAATAAAGAGGCTGTTCGGAGAAATAATATTTTATTTTTCATCATTTTCGTTGATATAAATATATTGGTCCTTTTTTAACTTGGAGATAATTTCAGGAACCATACCGATAAGGCGATCAAAACCACTGTATTTAGCAGAACCTTTGATGTTGAATAATTCTACCCGTTCGCCTTTGATAACAAGAATAGCAGTCGGTTCCATTTTAGCACCGCCGCCGGCGCCACCGCAGTCAGCTTTACCGGCACCACCGGTACCGAAACCCATGGTTACATCTACAAATGGAACGAGTGTAGCATCGCCGATCTGAATCGCTTCGCCTACTACAGTTTCCACTTTAATCATATCTTTGAATTTTTCAAAAATAGGTTGTAAATTCTCTTTAACAAAGGTGCATTTATTTTCCATGAGGATCCTCCTTAACGCATGTGTACTTCACACCGATAATAGTTAGTATCGTAGCAACGCGTTACGCAGCTGCTTTATCTTTTGCTTCTGATTTTTTAGCTTTGTTATTTTTGTCTGTAGCCTGTTTATTATCAGACTCTTTAGCTTCCGCTTCTTTTTTAGCTTTTTGTGCTTTGCGATAGCGCAAGGCAAATTTTACCGCATCAATTAAAAGGTCTCGCACCGGTTTAGATACGGCAAACAAGGTACCGTAAAAAGCAAGTACGCCTGGGCTGATACGACCATGCACGTCTAAGCTGCCTTCAAAAGCGGGCTCAACGAAACTAAGTTCCACATTAGTCATTTTTTCAGGCCAAATCGAATATAAGGCGGATGCGGTCAAGCCCATTTGATATGGATTGCCCGTACCGAATGTGCCTTCGATTTCAAAGTGACGCGGTTTCGAATGATTGTAACAACGCTTGGTAAAAAGCAATAATTTCTCATATAAGGCACCGTTGGTTACATGTTTAACCCACCACCATTTATAAGGGTCTTTTGCCTTTTCTTCAGTCTTAGCGTCTTCGTCAGCTTGCTTGCTGCCAGCATCAGCTTTATCGGCCTCATTGGCTTCTTCAGCTTGCCGTGTTGCCTTAGCGGCTGCCGCTTCATTTTGAGCTCGCAATTCACTTGGTGATATAGTGCCTTCCACTTCACCCGTAGTCGGGTTCGTCATGACAATGCGGTCACCGCTTTTTTCAGTGACTTCTTCCACTGTTTCTACAGGCTTGCCGTCAGCATCAAAGCGTACACTCTTAATCACCGTCTTAGGTGTAGTGTCTTCTTCGCCTTCTTCCTGTTGTATCCGCGTTTTGTCCAACTCTTCTTCATAGACCTTGGATTCATCAGGTTCAGCCGTCTCTTCCGCTACGCGGCGGGACAACCAATCTTCATAATCGCGGACATCGCCCAATTTTGCTTTACGCAAAATATAAACTTCTTTGAAAAAAGGCTTGCCTTGCTCATAGGCAAAGTGAATGCGAAACATTTTGCCCCACCATTGAACAAATAAGCGCGCTTTATACGGTTTACGGCCTACTAATTCAACAGCGTATGTAATGGGGTTAAAAATAGCGACTATAATCAGAACAAAAATAACCAGTAGCACTATGGCTAGCCAGGTCACAGGCAACACCTACCCTCCTATAGTAACGTCTTGCGGTTTTCTCTATATCCGCCGCCTTTTCAGCTACCTGAAAAAGGCATTCTTATTAATATTCTCCATATAGAGAGAAAATTCCTCTATTTTAGAAATCTTAATTTAAAGAATTCTATCTGAATTTATTGTGGTTAGTTTTCAATGCCGGCTCTAGCTAAAACACCTTTGGTATAATAATGTTTTACCTCTTCCATAGAAGTAACCAAATCAGCTGCTTCGACGAGCCAATCAGGAGCCCCACGACCGGTAAAAATCAATTCGGTCTTCGGTGAACGATGTGCCAATAGAGCTTCCGTATCTTCGCGACTGATAAGTCCGAAAAACAGGGCCATTACATATTCATCAAGTACTACCACATCATATTCGCCGGAACTTACTGCTTCTTTAGCTCGTTCCATGCCTTTAGCTATAAGCGTTACATAATCAGCCGGCGGTTTGCCGACAGGAAATACAACAACTTCATCACCCCAACGAGCCAATTCTTCTTTGGTTTTGACTCCTTCTTGGATGATAAAAAAAGGCTTACCTACCGTCTCTAAGGTCAGATTCGGTAAGGTCGGTAAAATTTTATGTTCACTGTAAACCTTCGATTTCATGAACTGCAAAAACAACACTTTTTTGCCTGCTCCTAAGGCACGAATCGCCAACCCTATAGCAGCAGTCGTTTTACCTTTGCCATCGCCCGTATAGACTTGCACATACGTATCCATGATGGACCTCCTTTACACATTTGTATATTATCATTTTACCACATCTAAACCGCTAACGTTATATAAAAACTGTATACATTGAAAAATCTTTTAAATTTTTTTATCAAAAAGGCTATAACAACTCAAATATGCCATTATGAAACAAGAAAATTCTAATAATTTTCCTAATCATAAGACAATCTATGAGTGTTATAGCCTTTAGTTTTTATGATAACTTATTCAATTTTCATATAGGATTTGATTCGGTTATTCGCCAAATACTACCCGGCTCTCGGTGCCAAATTCTAAACAGCAATAAAGTTAGTGAATTAACAAGAATGCTACTGAATCGGCAAGAATAACAACGGATCTACAGCTACGCCGTTAATATCCACTTCATAGTGAACATGGCTACCCGTACTCTTACCGGTACTACCCATTAAAGCAATCGTGTCACCTTGTTTTACCTGCATGCCTGCATGAACAAGTAAAACCGAGTTATGGCCGTAACGTGTTACAAAACCATTACCATGATCGATTTCTACCAAATTACCGTAACCGCCCGATGTTGCATCGGCAAAGGTAACCGTCCCCGCTGCAGTAGCAATAATCGGTGTACCGTAGTCATTAGCAATATCAAGCCCTTCATGGGTAGCGGAACCGCCATAAACAGGATCGATACGAGTACCGAAATTGGACGTAATAACCCCTTTAGCCGGCCAAATAGACGGCATAGTCGATGTATTGCCCGGATTATTGGCTGCAAATGCTACCGATTGTAAATCACGAATATTCTGGCCTGCGCCGTCACGCAAAATATTGCGCAACATATAAAACGAAGCCATACGCTGCTGTGCCAAGCGGTCAAGGCGCGACAATTTAGCCGACAAGCTTGTTACGGATGTTCCGGAACTGCCGGCGGCATTAGCTGCAGCGCTATTAGAATCTGTTTTAGCGGCACCGCCAGGCTCATCCTTATCGCCGGAAGCCGCCTGCGGGGTTTGTGCTTCTCCACCACCTTGCGGTATCGTACCGGATTCGGAGCCCTTAACCATTTGGCGAATTTCTTTATCCAACTGGTCCAACGATTCCATTTTTTTATCTAAAATCTCAGTTTTTTGTTGCAATAGCTTCAATTGTTCCGTCTGTAATTGCGTTTGTTGCCGCAATTGCATAACTTCAGCCTGACGCGTAATGCCCCAGATGCCGAAGCCTAAGGTAACAACCAATAACAATACGAAGCCGGTCAAAACCCAGCGCCATTGTTGTTTCGTTATTTGCAACGTATACGAATCGCCCTGACTTTGCACATGCTGTGCCAAAAAGTCCGGAATTTTCATATATTGCCCCAACTCCTTCTTTTTACTACAATCCTTTCATCATTAAATTTGTTGTAACAAGATGTATCTATCTTATTTTACTACGGAAGCGCTGATAAGAGCTTCTTCATTGCTCTTCGTGCCCAAAGCTTCCTGCAAGCTTTCCATTTCTTCCTGAGAAAGACTGGCAAGACTTTTACCGTTAACAATAGGTTTACTGAAAATACGAGATTCACTGCGTCCATATACACTGGAAATACAAATCCCGTTGTTATTACCATCCAATAAAGTTACGGAGAACGATAAGTCGTTTCCTATATTTTCAAAGGCATTGTATTTAACAAAACCAATTTTCTGAAATGTATTGTGCTGTGTCGCCTGAATTGCTTCCTGCTGCTGGAATAAACTTTCAATCGATTCCGCCGCATCACGCAATTCTTTGACTTCTACAGATAATTTACGCTCTAAACTACTGCCATTTTCACCGCGCATAAAATAATCATATCGCTTACTTAAGGAATTAATTTTACTTTGCAGTACGAGGCAATAGAGAAATAATACAATGAGTAATAAACCGCCGGCAGTGGCGATCCAAAGTTGCATATTTTCTAACATGATATGCCTTTCTATTTAAAATTATACGAATATAATGAATTTAATATTAAATTACAGCCTATTTCATCAATAACATGAAATAGCAAGGCTATAATATGCTGTTTTTTCCTTTTAAGGAGTCCATAATTCAACCAAATTATATCTTATAGCTGAACTTTTATTATATCACAAATGTGTGATTATTGTTACATTCAAATGCCTCAAGCCTACTTATAACTCAGAAGCAAAGGGACTAAGTGCACGGTCTAGTATACCATGTAATGACGCAATTAGCACGCCATAATTTACGATAGGCACCCCTTGTTGTTCTGATACATCCAGGCGGCGCAATACTTCACGGCGCGTCAACATACAGGCTCCGCAGTGAATTATCAAATCGAAGTCCTTTACATTTTCCGGGAAAGCGCCACCGCTGGTCCATTGCAAATCTAAATTTTCATACCCCGCCTGTTTTAACCAACGCGGGATTTTAACCGTACCGATATCATCACATTGACGATGATGGGTGCAGCCTTCACTAATCAGAACTTTAGCGCCCGGTTTTAAGTTTTTAACAGCTTTCACGCCGGCTGCCAATGTTTTTAAATTACCTTTAAAACGAGCCATCAAAATAGAAAAGGATGTAAGCGGAATGTCATCCGGCACCTGCTGAGCCACGGCATCAAAAGCCTGCGAATCGGTGATTACCATTTTTGGTTTTACCCCTAATTTAGCAAGAGCTGCCGAAACTTCTTCCGTTTGCACTACAAGACCCATACCATGAGCATCCAATATTTCACGAATCATCTGCACTTGCGGCAAAATAATACGCCCTTTTGGCGCAGCCTCATCGATGGGGCACACCAAAAGAATAACATCATGCGGCTCTACCAAACCGGCCAATAAAGATTGCTCATCTTCACCGTCTTTTGGTTTCATAGAACCTAATTTTTCTAAAATAACTCTCTGTTTATCATTTTTCAATAAGTCAGCGCCTATATAGGCCAAGTTCAAATCACCCAATACAGCACCGGCTTGTGCCATGTAAGAATCAGCGGTAATACCGGCCACTTCATTTAAAACAAGTAAAGTATTTACATTTTGACGTTGCAACAAACCAAGCCATTCCATATCCGCTGCTGTTAGTGCCGCATCGGTTTTCAAAACATACACGGCCAAGTTCATGCGCGGCAATAATTCTTTTGTCTTATTAATACGCAGCGGTCCCAACTCCGACGTATCGTCAACGCCGGCTGTATCGGTAATAACAACCGGACCTAATGGCAAAATTTCCATGGCTTTGCTCACCGGATCCGTAGTTGTACCGGCTACTTCCGAAACCAATGCAATTGGCTGTCCAGTCAACATATTAATCAAGGTAGATTTACCTGCATTACAGCGGCCGAAAAAACCGATATGTACACGATTTGCTTTTGGTGTTTGTTCCATACTTGTCATAGCTTCTTACTTACCTACCTTTAATATAACGTAAACCGCTCCAACCGTATGAAAATAGGTTAGCGGTTAAACGTGAAATGAAATGGAAGCCGATTCATCAGCGTCAACTTCAGTCTGTGCAGGAGAAGCTCCCTCAACTTCACCCATACCTTGGGCCTCTATATAATCTATGAGATAGTTTAACTCCTCTTCACTACGGAAGGCTATCTCCATTTTCCCTTGTACCTTATTACCTGCTTTAACTTTAATATCTACGGGCATGCCGAGACTCACTTTTAAGCGGTCCATAATAGCCCGTAACTCAGCTGTTTGCTGAGCTTTCGTTCTTGCTTTGCCCTGTTTACCATAGGTACCGTCAAGCATTTGCTTAACCAGTGTTTCCACCTGGCGGGCCGTTAATTCTTTTTCTTTAATAAGCTTTAATGCTTCTTTTTGTAATTCTTTATTTTTTAAACTCAATAGTGGTCTGGCTTGACCAATAGAAATATCGCCAAGGGATAATTCTGTAAGAATAAAATCCGGCAGCTGCAGTAGGCGCACCATATTGGCCACATGAGAACGACTGCGTCCCAAGCGAGTGGCAATGGCCTCTTGCGTCTTTTTAAACGTATCCATAAGGCGCTTATACGCATATGCCTCTTCTACAGGGTCCAAATCTTGACGCTGTAAATTTTCCACTAAGGCGATTTCCGTAATCTGTTCCATACTGTAGTCTTTAATGACTACCGGTATGGTCGTAAGTTCCGCCAACTGGGCAGCGCGCCAACGACGTTCGCCCGCCACTATTTGATATTTATCATCCATTTTACAAACTACGATAGGTTGAATCACACCATACTGACGAATCGATTCCACCAATGTTGCCATTTCATCTTCTAAAAAATTACGACGTGGCTGATTTGGATTAGGCTCGATTTCCGTTAACGGTAATTCAACAATTCCCGTTTTAGCGGCTTCATCAATATTGGCTGTGGCCGCGGATGCAGTTCTCTGCTCATCTTGCGGCAGCAAGGAAAGCACACCTCTGCCGAGACCACCTTTTTTCTTACTGTCTCTAGGCATTTTTGATGACCTCCTTGGCTAATTTCATATACACTTCGGCCCCCTTGGATTTCGGATCATAAATAATGATCGGTTCGCCATAGCTGGGCGCCTCACTTAAACGCACATTCCGAGGAATGATAGTTTTATACACTTTAGTAGTGAAGAATTTTTTAACTTCATCCGCCACTTGAATCGATAAATTAGTACGACCGTCAAACATGGTTAACAATACACCTTCAACTTCAAGTTTTTCATTCAAGGATTTTTTAACCAAGTTAACGGTATTAATCAACTGGCTAACTCCCTCCAGTGCATAGAATTCACTTTGAATCGGAATCAATACACCATCAGCGGCAGTCATCGCATTGAGGGTGAGCAAATCGAGTGATGGCGGGCAATCGATGAAAATAAAATCATAGTCATCTTTTACTTCTTTTAACGCCTTTTTCAAAATATGCTCGCGCTTTGGTAAGTTTACCAATTCAACACCGGCTCCGGCCAAATCTATGGATGCAGGTGCAATCTTCAATTTCTTAAGAGCTGTTGGCACGATAACATCATTCATCGTCATGCCATTGATTAAAACATCATAAATACAAAGCTCTAAATTATCTTTATCAATGCCAAGTCCGCTTGAGGCATTTCCCTGTGGATCCATATCAATAAGCAGCACTTTTTTGCCTAATTTCGCAATACAAGCACTTAAATTAACCGATGTGGTCGTCTT
Organism: Veillonella sp. CAG:933; assembly: GCF_000431435.1. Taxonomy (NCBI): domain Bacteria; kingdom Bacillati; phylum Bacillota; class Negativicutes; order Veillonellales; family Veillonellaceae; genus Veillonella; species Veillonella sp. CAG:933. The sequence goes on along the minus strand of NZ_HF986151.1, from coordinate 399 downwards.
GCCGACTCCACCTTTTTGATTTGTTATGGCTATTATTTTTCCCACAGGCTCACCTCATTTTCTTAATACAAATACACAAAAATATTATACCATACTCCCCGAATAAAAACTTGTAAAATAGGACAATTTAATCATTTTTTAAAAATTGTTTCACGTGAAACAATTGAATTTTTCTTTGCTTATAAAGAGATGTTACATTAAATTCAAAACAATACGCACCTTTAATTGCGTGGCTATTTGTTTCACGTGAAACAATCCAACTCATCTTCAAATTTTAAAATTCTAATATTAATTTTATTCCTCCCGCATTAGTTTTATAATTCGAGCATTAATGTTTCACGTGAAACATTTACGGCGATAATTAAATAGGTTCTATAATTTATTTTGGGGCGCTAAAGA
>NZ_HF986150.1:0-930 GCF_000431435.1 Veillonella sp. CAG:933 | reverse complement strand
TACCAGAATCAATTCATAGTGAAATTGTAGATTTAGCAGTTAATATGTTTATTACTGAAGGTAAATATAGATTACAAGTAAAACAACCAAATAATCAACAATAATGAAGTATATTGAATTACAAACAGCATTTGAATTAGAAATAGATCAATTAGATGACAATCTAACAAAACCTACTACTTCAGATATTGAGTATTGGTTAATGGCTGGATTAGATAAATTTATCAAAACTAGATATTCTGGTATTAATTTCAAGCAAACTGGATTTGAACAAGACCAAAAAAGAATTGATGATCTTCGTACATTAGTTACTAGAAAATCTTATCAATTTACTACATATCCAGAAGAGTATACAGTTACTCTGCCAGATGATTATATGTTTACTGTAGGAGAGACAGCTGTAATATTTAGTTACGATCATTGTTGGCCTGTGGGCCCAAGTGGTCAACCAAGAACTAAAAACACAGATGTGTTAGAAGCCACAGTAGAAAACATAGACAGACAAAGACAAAATACTTTGTCAGAATATAGATTACATGGTAGATCCGCCAGACCATTAAGATTATATGAAGGAAATGAAATTCATTTATATACAGACGGAAATTACAATATAAGAAATTATATTCTCACTTACTTGAGAACTCCTAAAAAGATTAGCCTTACTGATGCACCATTTGATGAGTACACAGATATGCCAGTTGCAACTCACAATGAGATAGTTAAGTTAGCGGTAGAGTTGTATTTGGAAAATAAGGCTAATCCAAGATATCAATCGTATATGAACGAAGTTAGTACAATGGAATGATTATACGAAAAATTTTCTTAGTTTAATCTGACGAGGAAATCTGAAACATGAAAGTAGAAAGATTAAACGAAGCGTTAAACTAAGGATATCCAAAAATAAGTTTAACTAAGCTTGATAAAATTATG
>NZ_HF986149.1:1158-2712 GCF_000431435.1 Veillonella sp. CAG:933 | reverse complement strand
AATTACCAACTCAAAATGTCCTATAACCCGAAACTGTGAAAAAAATTCTCTTTTACACAATTTTATGGTAAAATCATATATATAGAATGAAATATATAGATATAGTTGTATTTTACAAAGTTCAAATATGTAGTATAATTATAGAGTTCGCTATATGAGCTCAGCCCCTATTGGTACTCTAAAAAGAGTATTGATTGGCCCTGAGTATAGTGTTAATAAAGTCCTAAAAGATTAGGGTATTTGGGTTAGGGATATAGTTCCTAAAAAATGTAGAGCGTTATAAAAAATCAGAACGCTATAATTGTGTATTATTACTATTAGTCCGTAGGAGGCGATTCCTATTTTAGCATTTAGAAGATTTGAATTAAAAGATAAACCGATTATCGATGATTATTTTGCAATTCATCATTATGAAGCATCGGATAACTGTTTTACCACATTGTTTATGTGGCAAGATGCTTATGGCATCGAATGGGCCGAAGAAGATGGCGTATTGTTCATCAAAGGGGGCGGTAAACGAGAACCGTTTATGTTGCCGCCTTTTGCCGGTAAAGACGCTAAATTCGTAGACGGCCTTGATATGGCTAAAGAATGGTTTGAAGTTAATAACTTAGAGTTTCGTTTAAAAGGTGTCAATCCAATTATGATGGAACGTATGAATACGCTCTGTCCTGATTGTTATGAATTCACGCCGGACCGCGATAATTTTGAGTATATTTACAAAACACAGGATTTAATTAGCTTATCCGGTAAAAAATTGCGTCAGAAGAAAAATCACTTGAATCAGTTCCGCATGCAGTATACCAATTATGAGTATATGCCGCTGACACAAGATATTTTTGCCGACTGTATTGCCACGGCTGAATCTTGGGTAGAACAACATCACGAAGAAGGTATCGAAGATGAGTTAGAAGCGATTAAATTGTTGTTTACTCACTGGGATGAACTTGGTCTTGTAGGCGGTGCTATCAAATTGTTTGGTCGCATTGAAGCCTTCACTATCGGTGAGTATCTCAATGATCGCATGGCGCTCATTCATATTGAAAAAGCAAATCCTACAATTCGCGGTTTGTATCAGGCAATTAACAACGAATTCATTCGTCATGAATTTGCCGATACGGAATTTGTAAATCGAGAAGAAGATATGGGTTTACCGGGCCTTCGCAAGGCAAAAGAATCGTATAATCCGGATCATTTTGCGGAAAAATATGATGCGGTCTATGCCGATATCTGTCCTGTTAAGGAATAAAGTATTAGGGGAGCCCTGAGGGCTCCCTTTTTTGTATAAAAAGAGGTGTGCTATGGAGTTTAGAATTGCGACGGCAGCAGATACAAAAGCTGTTGAAAATTTATGGGATTATTGTTTTGAAAATAAAGAAGACCCTTTTTTCCAATATTATTTCAATAAAGCGTACGAACCGGAACATACCATGGTAGGTTATGACGGAACATTGCTCGCCAGCATGGTACATTTGCGTCAATATACGCTCAATGTGCGTGGTGCGCTTGTACCGGTAAGTTACATGGTGGGCGTAGCCACCGATCCGGTAGCCC
>NZ_HF986149.1:0-1135 GCF_000431435.1 Veillonella sp. CAG:933 | reverse complement strand
GGTAGCCCGCCGTGGCGGTATCGGCGGTCAATTATTAACGGCTTCGTTAGAAGAGTTAAAAAAACGCGGTCAGGGGATCACCATTTTGATGCCGTCCAAAGCTGCGTTTTACCAACAATACGGTTGGGAACTGTACGCTCATCAGTGGGTGCAAACCTTGAGTCTTGAAGAGTTACGTCCGCTTACGGATAAAACACTTCATTTCGGTCTTTTGCAATCGGAAGACGAATGGACTAAGTTAGCCCCAATCTATGAAGCTTATACTGAAGGTTTATCCGGTTATGCCGTGCGCGGTGAAAAAGAATGGCGACGCTTATTGGGCAGCTTTTTTGCGGAAGGCGTGCGCGTAGCTTATGTGCAGACGGAAGACGGCCGAATTGAAGGTTATGCGGTATATCGTTTGGGTGCCGAAGAAATTCCGGTTACCGAATTTGTGTATACCTCTCGTCGCGGTCAAAAAGGTTTACTCAATTATTTATACAATCATCGTTCGCAGGGGTCGAGCATTCGTTGGAACGAAGGTATGCAGGACGAATCCTATATCTTCCATCCAAACGGTAAAACCGGTCATACTACTATGCCATACATGATGAGCCGCATCGTAGATGTAGCTACCGCTATGGCGAGCGTGCCGGTTCATATCGATGCGCATTGGCAAAATCAGCCGGGCGTAGTTGACGGTAAATATACTTTCACCATGGGTGTAAAAGATTCCTTGGCAACTTGGAATGAAGGGACTTATGAGGTAACAATTCATGCGGACGGTCATGTGGAAGCTGTTAAAACAGCGGACGAAGTGAAAGCTGATGTGCAGGTGGTAAGTGAAGTAGGCGCTTTAAGCCTTATCCTTATGGGTCGCATGACAGCTTCGGAACTGCTGTTTGAAGGTAAAGTGTGTGGTGAAAAAGCGGTGATTGCTATGCTTAACCGTGTTTATCCGAAACAAAAAACATACATTAATGAATGGTGGTAAGAATTAATATATAAAAAGGCCCTCATAAGGCTCAGACTCTACTTATACCGGATGTGATACGTCCGATTGGCTAGAGGCTTTGAATCTTATGAGGGCTTTTTGTTTTGTCAGCTTTTTGGAATTTAGCGGAATGAACCGACCCCTTAAAGTTAGACCTAAAAA
>NZ_HF986148.1:0-2491 GCF_000431435.1 Veillonella sp. CAG:933 | reverse complement strand
GCGAAACAACGTAACAGAGCCGTGGGAATATCGGCACTTTTACAAATATAGCGCCGAATCGGATTATCCATTTATTTGTTATATCGACGGCAAGACAAGTTATACGGTGAAGAGCATTCAGAGCATTGTTAAATATGATAATTGGGCATTCTGTAAGTTAGCCGAAGAAGGTGAGTAATATGTTCGGCGTGGACTACATCAAGGCGCAAGAACTCGGCTTTAAATTCATTGCCCGAGACCCTGTCGGCGGCGAGTGTGTACACCGGGAAAAGCCGAAAAAGAATGACGGCGGCTATTGGGTAAGTGAAGGCTGGCGTTATGTTGATGGCTACTGCTGTTTAGACAAGAAAAATGTCATGGACATTGATGATGCTATCAAAATTGAAAAGAGCTCCCCTTTTAAAGCAGCGCCGAAATGGGAGCCGGAAACCGTGGAGCTCAAATGTCAATATTGTGGTAAAAAATTCATCGGCAGAAGTAAGAACCGGAAATATTGCAGCGGAAAGTGTGCGAACGATAACAAAATTCAGAAGCGAAAAGCAAAGGAGGCAGCACAACATGACTGATAAGGAATTAAGAAAAGAGATTTTGGAACGTGCATATCGATATGGAGCGCGTTATGTGGCTAGAGATTTAACTGGAGAAATTTACGCTTATGAAGATAAGCCTTCATTTGATAGTGACGGTTGTTGGTGGGATGCATCGGAAGACCTTACTAAAGTGATAGTAGAACTTACTTATTTTGAAGATTTATTCCAAGATTTGCGAATGAATATAGAAACCTTACTAGATATTGGCAAAGAGCTGGAGATTGTAGATTGGAAAAATGTGCCAGTTGATACCCCTGTGCTTGTAAGTGCTGATGGAGAAATTTGGGAAAGAGCTTATTTCAAACAATATGTAGAGGTTAATATTGATCCATTCATTGCTTTTGCTGATGGGCGAACAAGCTGGAGCAAGAAAGGGATGGTAGATTGGCATGCTTGGAAATATTGCAAGCTAGCGGAGGTAAACGATGAAAATAAATTGTGAAAACATGAAACGGCTTAGACGTCAATGCGAAAAGCTGCGGACGTGGCGCTATATCTTGCGCCGGATGCGAAGCCGGGCAACAAGTGGACAATGGTTATTACAAACGATAATACCTCATGAGATAGGGGAGGACTTCATGGACAAAATGGCCGACCGGCTAAAATTAAAAGGGTTTGAAGTGGCGGTAAGTCCGAATTATAAAGGCAAGTATTATATTTTGTCGGTATCGTGGGAGGGGTGAAATTATGGAGATTAATTTCACGCCCGGCACGCTAGAAGTTATAGTATTTGCCTTAGTGCTAGTCACTATATTAATCATGGACTATTGGAGGCGTTAAATGTACGGGAACGAGTTGATTGTAGATAGCTTCGCCGGTGGCGGCGGTGCAAGCCTTGGGATATATCAAGCGACTGGCGTAGAGGTTGACATTGCTATCAATCACGATGCGGCGGCGATTGCCATGCACGCAGCTAACCACCCGACAACTAAGCACTACACCGAGGATATATGGGAAGTTGACCCTCGTGAGGCATGTCAAGGGCGTAAGGTTGCCCTTGCGTGGTTCTCGCCGGACTGCAAGCATTTTAGTAAGGCGAAAGGCGGGAAGCCTTTGGACAAGAATATTCGAGGGCTTGCATGGGTGGCGATTCGCTGGGCTATGCTTGTGAAACCCCGTGTGATTATGTTGGAAAATGTCGAAGAATTCCAATCATGGGGTCCGCTAGACGAAGAAGGCAAAGCAATCAAAGGCAAGGCCGGCATGACGTTCAAGAGTTTTATTAAAGCCCTCAACGGGCTCGGCTATGAAGTCGAATACAAGGAAATGACGGCTTGCGATTACGGCGCCCCGACGAAACGGAAACGGTTTTTCTTGATTGCTCGATGTGATGGCTTACCAATCGTATGGCCTAAACCTACCCACGGGCGAGGCTTGAAACCGTACCGGACAGCAGCCGAGTGCATCGATTGGGGTGTTCCTTGTAAATCGATATTTGGACGCAATAAACCACTCGCCGAGAACACAATGAGGCGAATTTGGAAGGGAGTAGACAAATTTATTATAAATAACCCGAACCCCTTCATAGTTGCGGTTGACGATGAAATGATAGCCCCGACTATTATTCAGTATCACACGGAAACGAACCCAAGAGAGCACCGGGGGCAGTCTATTCAAGAGCCTTTATTTACCATTGACGGCTCCCCTCGATATGGCTTAGTGGCCGCTAAATTAAGCAAAACGGCCACGAGCGAACAAGTAAAGGCGTTCCTTACTAAATATTACGGTTGGGAAGTTGGGCAAAGCCTATTCGATCCGCTCCACACCGTAACCGGTGCCAACCATTTCGGGCTTGTTGTAGTCAAGGAGGAGAATTACAACATCATCGATATAGGGCTTAGAATGCTAACGCCTCGGGAACTCGCAAGGGCTCAAGGGTTCCCCGATGATTACAAACTAGA
>NZ_HF986147.1:12181-25308 GCF_000431435.1 Veillonella sp. CAG:933 | reverse complement strand
CTGCAGGTAGCCGTTCGGCGTCCGCACCATATCCCCATGCTGGGTGATGAACTCTTCCGCTCCTTTCCATCGGGCATATGCCTGGCAGTACCCGGCAAAGGCCATCATATCCAGGTTGGTCAGCATCCCCATCTCAGCAAGGACTTTCCCCAGCCGCTTCCATTCTTTCTTGGCGTCATCTTCCAGCCAGTCCGGGCAGCGAGGGAGCCGTCCCTTTAGCATGGGTTCCTTCTTATTGAGGGGACGATGGCCGGGATTGCCTTCCAGCACCTTGAGCGCCGTCGGCTTCGGTTTTCTTCCTCGTACAGCCAATGGCGCTCACCTCCCAATAAAAAAGCCCTTGCGGGCTGTACGACAGAGGGGACCGCATCTGCGTTCCCCTCGGGTTCTCTTTTTTAATTCTTCATGACCCATTCGATGGCGTGGCCATTGTCTTCGAACAGTTCGACGCTGACTGCCTATCCGATATTTATGCATCTTATTCGATGACTTCCCATTCGTCGGTTCCGGGTATCAGCCCAAGACTGCTGCCTGTATCCCACTGTACATGGATGGTTCCAGCATCATCGACGAACTGGACGGTGCCTTCAGTTCCCTTGGGCGGAGCTTGCCTGTCATCCATGGCGATAAGCCGGAGCCGCGTTCCTTCCATCCGTTCCCGGCTGTGCCGCAGGCCGGCTCGCAGGATAGACAGGTCGAAACCGAACCTGCGGTAATCCCGCTCCATGTTCTGATAATACCAGTCCTCCGGAATACCGAACCGCCGGTCTTCGTGCATGATGTACACAAGACCGCTGATGATGCCGTCATCTGTTTCCACATCCACTTCTTTTTTATAATAGAACCGCGGGAAGCCTTCATAGGCATCGAGCCGCCGTTCATCCGCCGGAGAAATGCGCCAGAAAACAACCGGCACGAAGGCATCCGCCTTCTTCTCGATAGTGGCGTAACATCCTGTCAGAGAACCTTTGAAGAGGAGTTCATAGCCCCGGATTCGGCCCGTCCCTGAAAGAACGGCGTCAGGACACCGTCTTGCCATCTGTACTTCACTCATGTTGCTGCCGTAGGCAATGTAGATTCTTTGTTTCATCGCTCTCATCCTTTCTGAAGGGATTACCCTTCTACCACCCCAAGGGCAGCCGAAGCTGCCCGTAAGGCTATCCCCTTCAAGCGGCGGCATTGCGCCATGCGGAATTGCCCGTGAGGTGTTTCAGGAAGTGGAGCCGGCAGGTCTTGAACTCGTCACCGATGAGTCCGAGCCGGAGCATCCAGCACCGGAAAGCGTATTTCTCATTGTCCGTTTCGGTCTTTCGGGCCGAGGCTTTCTTCTGGGCCAGGGCCTGATGAGCGACGGCCAGGCAGAACTGAATGTATGCCTTGATTTCCCCAGCGTGGAGTGTCCCGTTGAAAAGCCGGAACTCGACGGTTCCTTTGGTGAAGGTGGCATGCAGGTTCAGCCCGTGGTAGCGGGTGCTGTTGTAATGATGGTTCCGTCCGTAGGGTGCTTCCTGATACCAGAGGTCGGCGATGCCGTCCAGCGTGTCCGGCTTTTTCCGGTTGAGATCCTTCAGGAAGGTGGTGTTCGTTTTCCGGCAGTATCGGTTTTCCCGCGAGGGGTTGATCTGGAGGGCGCGGTAAATCATGTCTTCTTTGCTCGCCATAATGTTCACCAGGTTCCGTAGGGTCTTTGCCGTGAAGCGTTCGGCCCCGACGTGAATGTGGATGCCGCAGGATTTATTGGCAAAGGCCCCGGCCTTGCGTAGCATCCGCACCAGTTCCTGCAGCTTCGGGATGTCTTCGTAGGAAAGAATGGGACTGACCACTTCCGTGCGGTAGAAGCTGGAAGCATCTGTAATGTTTCCGTTCACCTTCTTCTGTGGAACCAGGCTGGAGTCGTTCATGGCTTTCCATTTCCGTCCCTGTTCATCCCTTGCGGTGTAGGTATCGTAGGCTCCGCCTTCATGCCGACTTTCCGTCCCGAAGAAGCGGGCCATGAGGCTGGCGGCCCGGCTTCTTGTAATCCCTGTCATTTCCATTTCGATGCCAAAGTGCAGTGTTTTCATAATCCTCTCTGTCCTTTCTATGTGTGCGTGTGTTCTTTTGGTACACTATATATCACTCTAAAGGCACACAATAGCAAGTCATTTTGAGAATAATTATGAATTAAATTGAAAATTTATGGGTTCTGATGCCGGCGTTCCTTCTGCTTTCTGGCATGAGCCTTGGCTTCTTCTTCCGTGCGGAAGGCACTCCATCCCTTCAGGCCTTTCAGCAGGGCCATGCGCGATTCGTGGCTGGCCTTGGTCCCCATGCCGATGCGCAGGAGCCACATCCGCAGGTAGTACTTCTCGTTTTCAGGCTTCCGTGTGTCAGCCTGAACCCGTTTCGCTTTTTTCGCTGCGCTGACCATGAAGGCCGCTAGTTCAATCAGGGCGCGGTTCTTCACAGCATTGCCGGTTGCGGCAATGCAGAATGTCACCGTATCTGCCGCAATCCAGAAGCCCCGCCCTTTCTTGCGATAGTTCTGATAGATGGCAAAGAAGGAAGTCTGGTCGGTACCAGGTTCTTCTTTCAAGTCTTCCACCAGCCTGTCCGGCACATGGATGTTTTCATGTCCTGCCGCCCGGTTCAGCAGGTACTGCTGGGCGTGGAGCATGAAGACCAGGTTGCGGAGCTGCGCACCGTCCATGCCATCAATGGGAACCTTGATTTCCATCCTGTCCGGATGCGGCAGTGCGTCCAATCCTGGCGTTTCATCCTGCTCCAGCGGCTCTTGCGGCACTTCGGGTTCCGTTCCTTCTGCCGGTTCCGGATGCGGAAGGATTCCTGCTTCCTGCAGGAAAGCCGTGATGGCGGCTTCTGTCTTTTCATCATCGCATTCGATATCGCCGCTGCGAAGGATGCGGAACCCCCGCCCTTCGTAGGCAAAGGCCGGCGTCCCCGTATAGCGGAGCTTTTCGTTATGGTTGAAGGGAATCAGCCTTCTGGCCAGTTCCTTGCGGTCGTTCAGGTTCGTCTGGATTGTCATGGTCTATGTACCTCCTTGTTTTGCTAGTACATATATCACTCTGAACGCCGATAATAGCAAATCATTTTTGCATCTTTTTCTCAAAGAAGCAGGCAATGCCGGCCAAGACGAAATACACGCAGGGAAGGGCGACACCGTTGCCCCACATCTTGTATTCCGCAGAATCCCGGTACGGTTCCTTCAGCCATTTGATAATCTGGTTCCGGGTCTTGGGCTTTGTCTTTTTCCCCAGGGCTTTCCGATGGGTCTCAAAGACATCGCTCCAAAAGCGGATGTCTTCTTCAGACGGGTTCCCTGTTTCCAGATGGCTGCACCACCAGTCCGGGAATCCCTGGAGCCTTGCACATTCTGCCGGCATCAGGCGGCGGACACGAGCATGGCTGTTGATGAGCGGCGGATCTTTATAATCCGTAGCTACCAGGGAACTGGCCATTTCCTTCGCCGCCCGTGTGAAGTGGGAATTCTTGCTGGCACTATAGGTCAGCTCCACCACAGCGATGCCGCCCTGGTTGCTCCCCGGTACATTTCCCGAACGGTCGACGGTCCGGCAGGTATCGCTCTCATAGATATGGTTCCGCATATTGCGGGTGCCGTCCGAGGTCTGCCGTACATCATAGGTTTTCTTTTCTCTGTTGCCCCCGCCCTGCAGGATCAGCGGCTGGTTGTTGCCGCCCGTCCCGTACCGCGCCGTGAGTGATGGGTTCACAGAGAGCGGCCCCTTGTACCGGGCATCGGCTCCATGGTTCTCAAACACCGGACCCGGCAGATTGACGATGACCGGAGGATGATGGGCTTCTGCCCGTAAGGTGTTCGTCCGCTCTTCCGTCACATCCATTCGGATGCCGCCCTGGTCATTCAGGCAGATTGTGCCTGCCGTTCCAGGGCCAGGCGCAAGACGTCCGGCAGCACCCTGCCATGCTCGGAAGCCCTGCGCAGAATACCCTGACAGGCCCTCGGACTCAAATAGAACCTTTCCGGCACTTTGTCCATTAAAATCTGCGACAAGGTAGATGCGCTTTCTTCGCTGGGGGACGCCCCAGTATTGGGCATCGAGGACGCGCCAGGCCACAGAGTACCCGTTTCCCAGGATGCATCCCGCAGGCTGCCATCTGGCACAGCCAGCCACTGAAACCGCAGGGTCTTTGATGCGGCAGATTTCTTCAAGGACCGTCCGGAAGTCCTCTCCCTTGTTGCTGGAGAAAGCCCCAGGGACATTCTCCCACACGATATATCTTGGATATTGTCCATTCGTTTCTTCCCTCATTTCCTTCACGATGCGCACTGCCTGATAGAACAGCGAGGACTGCGAACCGCCAAGGCCATCCCTTTTTCCGGCAATCGACATATCCTGGCAGGGACTGCCGAAGGTAATGATGTCTACCGGCTCGATTTGTGCGCCGTTTATGGCACTCACATCGCCGTAATGCTTCACAGATGGCAGCCGTCTCGTCGTCACGCGGATGGGGAACGGCTCGATTTCCGAGTTCCATACAGGACGGATGCCCGCCAGGATGGCGCCCAGTTCAAAACCGCCGCTCCCGGAGAACAGGCTGCCCAGCTTAATCTGTTCCATCATCTGCCACCTCCGCATACGGGATTTTCTCGTCCCCGCGCAGGACAAACACACCCGCGTCCCCATATTCACTGATGTAGCGCCTGACGATGACGTCGACGAACTTCTCGTCCAGCTCGATGCCGTAACAGATGCGGCCCGTCTGCTGGCAGGCCATGAGCGTAGAACCGGAACCGAGGAACGGGTCCAGGATGATGCAGTGGCTCATGGATGAATTCTGTATAGGGTACGCCATCAGGGCTATAGGCTTCATGGTGGGATGCTCTTTGCTGGCTTTCGGCCGGTCGTATTCCCAGATGGTCGTCTGTTTGCGGTCAGAATACCATTGATGCCTGCCGTTCAGCTTCCAGCCAAAAAGGCACGGTTCATGCTGCCATTGATACGGGCTACGTCCCAGTACCAGGGCGTTCTTCTTCCAGATGCAGCAGCCAGACAAGTAGAATCCTGCGTCCTTGAATGCCTTGCGGAAGTTCAGCCCCTGGGTATCTGCGTGGAATACATAGATGGAAGCATCCTGCTCCATGTTCTGTTCCATATTGACAAAGGCCGCGAAAAGGAACTGGTAGAACTTGTCATCCGGCATATTGTCGTTCTTGATCTTGCCGGCTGTTTCTTCCACATCGACGTTATACGGCGGATCCGTCAGCACCATGTTGGCCTTCTTCCCCGCCATCAGCCGTTCATAGGTTTCCGGCAGCGTCGCATCGCCACAGATGACGCGGTGGTCACCCAGGAGCCAGATATCTCCCGCACGGGCGACAGTCGGCTTTGCCAGTTCGCCGTCGACATCAAAGTCATCTTCCTTGATTTTCTTGTTGTACACTTTCGAGAAGAGCTGCTCGACTTCCGGTGCTTCAAAGCCCGTCAGGTCGACGTTGAAGTCGACGCTCTGCAAATCGACGATAAGGTCGGCCAGGAGCTGTTCGTTCCAGGCACCCGTGATTTTGTTGAGCGCAATGTTGAGCGCCTTGACCTTATGCTCATCCTCGATATGGACAACGACACACTGGACTTCTTCGTAGCCCAGGTTCTTCAGTACGGTCAGGCGCTGATGCCCGCCGATGACCGTCATGTCGTAATTGACGATGATGGGTTCCACATAGCCAAACTCCTGAATGGACTTCTTGATTTTCTCGTATTCCTTGTCGCCAGGCTTCAGCTGCTTCCTGGGGTTATATGCCGCAGGCTTCAGCTGGCCGATGGGCAGCATCTTCCATTCCATATCCGATGTCTTCACACGCTTGCTCCTCTCTGAAGGCAGCCGCCACCGCTCTGCCGTAACCGGCGAGGTGGTGCCACCTGCAATAATTCCGTACGCTGTCCCGTGACAGCTTGGTCTTTCTGGCGATGGCCTTGTAGCCCATCCCCTGCTTCCGCATGTCTTCTATCTGCCGGCGCTGGCAGTCGTTCATGACAGGCTCCTTTCACACAACAAAAAAGCTCCGGGCCAAATAGCCTGGAGCAGATGATTCGATTTTAGATGCCGGGTATCCCCCCTTATGAATTTCGCGTTTTTTCACGTTTGAGGGGGCGGCGGTCATGGACGGAAGGGCTGCAGAGATTTGCATCCCCCGCCCTACGGACGGATTCAGTACTTGTACTCGATGTTCCGGTCTTCGGTCATCGTCTTATGGTCATGACAGCTCTTGCAAAGGGGCTGCCAGTTCGTTTCGTCCCAGAACAGTTTCGCATCACCGCGATGCGGTTTGATATGGTCAACGACCGTTGCCGGGACGAGACGGCCTTTTGCTTTGCAGCGGATGCACCAGGGATGACGTTTCAGGAAAAACTTCCTGGCCTTCTGCCACTCCCATCCGTAGCCACGTGTTTCTGCATCAGCCCGGTCGCCCTGGCACTGCCGTTCATGTTCCTCACAATATTTTCTTCCATACGGCACCAGCCTGGGGCAGCCCGGATATTTGCAGGGCGTCTTCGGTCTTCTGGGCATTTACATCATCTCCGGCATCAAAAAAGGACCGATGGCGTTCAAGCCTCGGTCCTTCATTCTTTTCTTGCTGATTATAGTATATCTTACAGAAGCCTGTGACATCAAGTGCTGCTTTAGTGACATTCAGTGACATTCGCCAGGAATCTCGATGTGTTTCAGGGCTTCGTCATGCAGCCGATACACCTGGCGGATATGAAGTCCGAGAGTATCGGCAATGGATGCCCAGTCCTTGAAAGCCAGGTAGCGGAGTTCCAGGACGACCCGTTCCCGGGCATCTGGCACTCGGCTGACAGCCATCATGATGTCTGCCTTGAGTTCGACCAGGACGTCGATGGCTTCATCCACTTCCTGTTCCATATCCATCATACGGGCGATGGTTTCTTCCAGACGGTGCGGATTGGGTGTCCCGCTTGGCGGCACCGGGCTGAGTGTCGATGACGCCTTGATAGCCAGCTGCCGCAAAGACGATACCTGCTCCAGCTTGCTGTCTATCTGTATGTTGATGTTCCGTGCCTGTTCCAGGTACGCCTTGGCTTCCATACGCTTTTCTTCTCCTTCTGTTTCCGGTTTCATAGTATACCCCCATTTTCTGTTTCCGTCATGCCCAGGTCAGCCTTTACGGCTTCAATCAAAGCCGCCTGGGTTCCGTCTTTGTGTTTCAAGACGTTCAGGATGCGTTCATCAATCGTGTCCTTGGCTACGATGTGCTGTATGATGACCGTCTCGTCCGCCTGCCCCTGCCGCCAGAGCCGGGCGTTGGTCTGCTGGTACAGCTCCAGACTCCAAGTCAGGCCAAACCAGATCAAGATGGAACCGCCCTGCTGCAGGTTCAGGCCGTGTCCGGCAGAGGCCGGATGGATGAGGGCCACAGGAATCTTTCCCGCATTCCAGTCGGCGAAATCCTGCGGCTCCTTCAGCTCCCGGGCTTCCATCCGCTGCTGGATACGGTCTTTATCATGCTTGAACCAATAGGCCACCAGGACCGGTTTCCCGTTGGCGCTTTCCACCAGGTCTTCTAAGGCATCCAGTTTCCGGTCATGGATGGCCGCCACGTCCTTGCCATCGGTATAAATCGCGCCATTCGCCATCTGCGAAAGCTTCAGGGTAAGCGATGCGGCATTAGCAGAGGTGACCTCGCCGCCTGGAAGCTCCAGTACCAGGGACTTCTTCAGCTTATCGTACCGTTTCTTTTCCGTTTCACTCAAGCAGACCTCTTTCGCTACGCTCACCAGTTCCGGCATCTCCAGATAATCTGTTGCCTTCATGGACACGGTGATGTCGGAAATCTGGTGATAGATGGCTTCTTCCGCTCCCGGCAGTGGCTTGTAGGAATACACCACCATGCCGTTGCGTTTGTCTGGCTGGAAGTAGAGGTTCCGGTACTGGCTGATATATCTTCCCAGACGCTCTCCCATATCCAGGATGCGGAACTCAGCCCAGAGGTCCATCAAGCCATTGCCGCTGGGCGTCCCTGTAAGGCCGACGATGCGTTTCACTTTAGGACGCAGGGCCTTCATGGCACGGAACCGCTTCGACTGGTGGTTCTTGAAACTCGACAGCTCGTCCAGAACGACCATATCGAAATCCAGGCGGCTGTTCTCATAGAGCCAGGCCAGGTTCTCGCGGTTCACGATATAGATATCCGCATCCTGCTGCAAAGCCCGCCGCCGTTCTGCCACGGTTCCCACGACCACACTGCAGGTCAGCTCTTTCAGGTGATCCCACTTCCTGAGTTCATCCGGCCAGGTGTCTCTCGCCACCCGCAGCGGAGCTATCACCAGCACCCGCTTAACTTCAAAGGCATCATACATGAGGTCACGGATGGCCGTCAGCGTTGTCACCGTCTTGCCAAGGCCCATGTCTAGGAACAGGGCTGTAATGGGATGGGACTTGATGTATTCGATGGCGTATTTCTGATAATCATGCGGCATGAACTTCATGCACCTCCGCCCCCTTTCCCATCAGGCATGTGGGCGATAGCCTTCAGGACTGCGGGAATATCCTCCATGGCATCCAGGACGAATACCTGGTAGCCCAGCCGTCGCAACATGGCATGGCGCTTCAGCTGCAGCGGCCTTGGCTTCTGCCCCGGCGCCTTTACTTCCACAAAGCCCATCTTCCCATCAGCCAATAGAATCAAGCGGTCCGGCATACCTGCAAATGATGGCGAAACAAGCTTCACTGCCTTACCGCCAGCCTTCTCCGTTTCCATCACCAGGTGGTGTTCGATTACTTTTTCTCGCATATTACTCACCTCTTTTTTATAGGGGTGCAGGTCGGTGAAGGTCGTTTCATAAACTTCCCTTAAAGACATTTTTTCTATTTTTCAGCCCTAAAGGGGGTTTATATATTGACCTGCACCGACCTGCACCCTTCCCTTTTTCTTACAGGAAATCTGTGACTTTCAGCTTCAGCCCATAAATGAAATACCCGGCTTTCCGCTTACGCCTGTCAAACCCAGTTTTCTCTAATGCTCCGTAAAAATCCGTCGTACTGCGGGTATACTCGTTCATCTGCTGGCAGTACAGCCGATAGGCCGTATAAAGTTCCCCGGACTTCTCGCTGAAAGAGGCATCTTCTTCACAGCAGTCATCCAGGAAATGCCGAAGCCAGTCATTCTGCCCGCGGTATTCATTGATGGCAGATGCGACGCAATCAGGCGTATCCAGGTGATAGTTCTTGGCAATGACCCTCTCCGCCCCTTCGATAATCCACTGCAGGATGGCAGGACCGGCTTTCTCCACCAGGTAGTCTGCGTAGTTCTTGATGTCGCTCTTCCCTTCGAACTGGGCCTTGAAGGGCATGACGATAAGACGCCGCCATGTCCCTTCGTCATTGGCTCCCACCCTGGGCAGGTGGTTCGTGTAGAGGACCAGCGTGTGTGTCGGTACGAACTTAAAAGGATCCTTATACTTCTTTTCGCCGCTCACTTCATCCGTCGAGCAGAGCTGTTTCAGGATGGACGTAGAAAGCCGGACGCCTTCTTCCATTTCGGCGGCAATGATCATGCGCTTCCCCTTCAGCTCCGCCATTTCCGGACGGACGTTCCGCTTGCAGCCTGCCGTCAGGGCATCGGCAGAGATGCCGCCGCAGTAGCTGCCAAGGACGCGGGCCAGGGAATTCCAGTAGGTCGACTTGCCGTTGCGGCCGTCGCCGTACGCGATGACCAGGGCTTCTACATAGACTTTGCCGATAGCCATGAGACCGCTGATTTCCTGGGCGTAGTCGATGAGCGCCGTATCGCCGGTAAAGAACTGCCGGACGGCCTGTTCCCAAATAGCTTTCCCTTCGATGCCCGGGTCTACAGAGGTACATTTCGTGATGAAGTCCGTCGCTCGGTGTTCCTGCCGTCCCCGCATCCCTTTCCGCAGATCATATGTATAAGACGGGGTGTTCAGCAGGAATTCATCTGCATCCAGTGCCTGGATAGGCATCTGGACCATGGGTTTCAATGCTTGCAAGGCCGACAGGATATAGCGCATATCGCGGCGTTTCAGGACAAACTTCCGGTACGCTTCTGCGGCAAGGTAGGCGGCGTAGGCTTTGGTCTGCTTTTCCTCAATCATCTTCTCCAGGTTCCGTCCGCCCTTACGGATGATATCTTCCGAAATCCCTGTCCCTGCTAATTCCCTGAGTGCCTGCTCGGACTGTTCATTAGCATCAGCCAGCTGCAAATCCAGGAATTCTTCCGCTGCACCGACCGCTGCCTGCCGCGATTCTTCCCAGCAGATGCCATCGTAGCGGATGAAATCCGTGCTGTCGGTGTAGCGCAGCTCGTTGCCGTATTCTCTGGCGATGACCTTGGCCTGGCCGATATCCGAATAATCCTCCGGCCGCAAGGAGTCCCGGGTGCCGAAATCGTTGTTGTATTCATCCGGGCTGACGTAACCTTCCTGCTTTGCGATGCGCTTGCCGAACCGTACGGCACTGCCCCAGATAGTGTTCAGCTCGGTGTCGGGAAGCGGCGGGTCGCACTTTTCCGCTTCGTCGAGGAAAATCTGGTACGCCTTTTCCGTCGCCCCGTAACGTTTGATGACGCGGCCGGCAAAACGGCTCATAGTGCTGTTCCGGCGTCCGGCCGGGATACTGCGTGACTCGGTATCTCCCACTTTGAGTACCTGGTCGATTGTCGTTTCCCCGTCCTGCCACAATACTTTCTCGACAGGGCAGCCATAGATGAACCGGGCTGCATCGAGAGCCGCTTCATCGAAGAAGGGATACGCCCGGTGGATTACCCGTTTCAGTTCTGTATAGTGCTGTTCATCCGTAATATCCGGGATCCCGAAATAAGCATGGAAGCGCGGTCTGGCACACTTCCCGTCCTTGGGTTTCATGTGATTCCTTGATGGCACGACGGCCACCGAGACTTTCGGCAGTATGGCCAGGAGCTTTTCCATGGAAATCCAGTCAGCAGGATTCTCCGAGTGGGTGTTGTCACAATCCATGACCAGGACGTCGGCGGAGAGAAAATTCTCCCGCTTCCGATAACAATCTTTGAAGGCTACGCAGACATGATCGAAGGCGGCTGCCGCCTTCAGGTCCTCGGCACAGCTGATTTTCTGCTGCCTGGGATAGCGGCAATTCGCTTCCACGCCAGCAAAGTCTGACCTATAAAGTGTAAAATCCATCTTATTTCACCTCGTTAATATACCGAATTGTTTTTCCTTTTCTTTGGGCGTACTGGATTTCTTTTTCCATTCCCGCCGAAATCACATCGCCAAAGACCCAGAGTTCGACGCAGCGGGACAATAGTGCGATATCCATAAAGAGTGCCAGTTCCCGTTCCGATTCTTCGTCGAGGAACTGCGGTAGATACAGATGCGGTGCCAGAGGGATATATCCCTGGTCTACCGTATAGCGGCAGTAGGCACAGGCTTTCCGGATATTTTCTTCCACATCCCCGGCATAGGGCGAACACACGTACACAACAGGCATGAACGGGAACCTTTGTGGTTCCACGTTCCTGATTGCCTGATACGCTGTCGGGTCCGGATAGTACTCTGCATTACGTTTCGGATTGTTTTCCATGCAGTTCCATCCACCCCTCCGCACATTCATCGCACAATACTGCCGTTCCCACCAGGTCAGCGTCACTGTCTGACAGGACATCCTTCAGATTGACAGGTACTTCCCTGCCACAGACCGGGCAACGGCAGAAAACGTTTTCGTCATTGATTTCGACCGTCACATCGACACCATCCTTAAGTGGTTCTTTTACGTAAAACATGTTTCATCCCTCCAGTTCCGTCTTGTAATAGGTCATGAGCATCTGCTTGCGCTGCTGGAAATCCGGGCAGGAATACAGCAGGCCGTAATCCAGGTGCTGCAGCCGGTCCAGAGCATGGATCTGCTGTGCAGTCAGATAAGGCCGGATGCTCTGCCCTTTTTCGATGCCGTTGGCCAGCCGGAACTGCTTGGCAGACATCCCCAGGACGATGCGGTTCAGCATGTCGGCTTCATTGCTGAAGTGATATGCCTTCGGGCTTTCATGCAGCCGGCAGATCATGTCCGTCAGCATCGGGAATTCCTGCCGGGCAGACAGGAGCGACCGGATGCACTGCTCCATCTCGTTGAAACGCTGGATATAGAGTTCCTTGAAGTGCATCGCCTTCGAGCCTGTGTAGCCCATGACCAGCATGGTGAACCCATCGCGGGTCAGCAGGTAACGTGGCAGTTTTCTTCCCCTGGCATCACGATATGTATTGCCCTCAAAATTGAGTGCAATGAATTCCGGGCTTAATCCAGAATTGGATGCAGTGATTCGTCCGATATCACGCAGAACGTTATAATGCTGTTTTTCAAAAGTCGCTGCAACAAACAGGCTGTCGACCCTTGGTACACCTCTCTGATCAGCAAACACGCCAAATTCATCTTCTGGAATCAAAAACTTCATAGCGAATCCCGCCTTTCTTAAAATAAATATCCGAGGAAATTCCCTCTGATAGTGAAAGGACAGGAATCACTATGTTAAGTACCGGGAAATCAATCTTTTTTATAAAATTCGCACTCATACCCGTCTGCCCGGAGTAATAGCCCTTCAGCCCACGACGGCGTCCGGCCCATCTGCTCACAGATGGCATCGACGCTAGTGTCTTTGGAACACTCGATAATCAGTTCATCATGGACATGGCCGACGATGGCGCAGCATCGCAGCGTCTGCATGGCATAGCAGAGGATGTCCCGGCTGATGCCCTGGACGATGTTCTCCACGAACTTCGGGCCATAGCTTTCGAGCCGTTCCCACTTCTTCGTTGCGCCGATGCCTTCATAGGTGACGGATTCCCCACCGAAGCGGTTCTCGCCTATCCGGGGCTTTATGTAGGAAAGCCGCCGTCCGCTGGGGAGCTGTATGAACAGCATGCCGCTCTGATACAGAAAGCGGATGCAGCCAGTCCGCATGGGGATACGTTCCTTGATGGCTGTCTTCACGGCGGCGTCCACCTGCCACCAGAAATCGACGATGTGCGGATTGGCTGACCGCCAGGACCGCACCAGAGGATACAGCTCATTTTCCGTAAGTCCCATGTCCAGGGCGCCCATGGCCTTCAGCGCTCCTACGGAGCCGCCATAGCCAAGGG
>NZ_HF986147.1:10738-12174 GCF_000431435.1 Veillonella sp. CAG:933 | reverse complement strand
CCGCCATAGCCAAGGGCCAGTTCTGCGATTTTCCCTTTCTGCCGGAGATGCCCGTTGACGCCATGCTTTTCTACGGGAACGCCGAACATGGAGCTAGCCGAGGCGCAGTAAATGTCGCCATTCCTGGCAAAGACATCCGAACGCCATGTTTCTCCTGCCAGCCACGAAAGCACCCTGGCTTCAATGGCCGAAAAATCCGCTACGGCAAACTTCAGTCCCTGCCGGGGCACAAAGGCCGTACGGATCAGCTGGGAAAGGACATCGGGGATGGAATCATACAGGAGTTCCATGGCTTCGTAATTTCCCTGGCGTACCAGTTCCCGGGCTTCCGAAAGATCCGGCAGATGATTCTGGGGAAGATTCTGCAGCTGGATGTGCCGGCCGGCAAACCGCCCGGTCCGGTTGGCCCCATAGAACTGGAACATCCCTCTGGCCCGGCCATCCTCGCAGGCCGTCATCCCCATGGCCTGGTATTTCCGGACCGAGGATTTGGCCAGCTTCTGCCGGAGCAGCAACACACTGCGCAGCGGTTCTTCTGCCGTCTTCAGCAGCTTTTCTACCTGCTTTTTGCCCAAGGAATCGGTCTTCATCCCATGCTGTTCCAGCCAGCCGATCATCTGTATGACGGAGTTCGGGTTCTCCAGACCCGTCTTTTCCTTCAGCACAGCCATCAGGCTGTCCCGGCTGCGGGCATCGATGACGATGGCATTTTTAGCCAGCGTCCTGTCGATGGCGATGCCCCGGTCATTGATTTCCTGGTCGAGATGATATTCATCCCATATCGGTTCCGGGACGGGATACTTCTTCAGCCGCTCCTGGATGGCCATTTCCACTTCCACATCCCGTTTGTTGTAGGACTTGAACAGTGTCCATTTGTCCAGCGCATGCTGAGGAAGGTTTCTTGTCCGGCCGCCATTCGATTTTGTTTCCTTGCAGGGAACACAGAAATAGCGGATCAGGTCTTTGCCTTCCTTTATCTTCTGGCTGTCCAGCTTCAGCACGGCTCCTACGCCTTCCAGGGAAAGGGGCAGGCCCATATAGGCCGACCAGACCATGGAGCATTTCCATCCTGCCGGATTGAGGAACCTGGCACAGTCCTGGGAAAGCGGATGATGGTCACGGAACGGGTCCAGGCTCATCCCCAGGTCACACAGGTAGCGCGACAGGCAGACCCGTTCAAAGCTGGCATTGAACGCCCACTTGGTAACGGATTCATCGGTCAGGGCATCCAGGATATCGTCCGGGATGCCCTCTCCCTGCGCCAGGTCAACGACCTGCACTTCGCCGCCGTCCACCGAATATCCAAAGAGAAGGATTTCAAAGGCTGGCGATTCGGCATATTTGTACACACCGCATTTTGCCAGATTGATATCGCTGAATGTTTCAATATCGATACTGATGGTTTTCATACGCTTCACCTCGAAAAAGCGGCGAGG
>NZ_HF986147.1:0-10700 GCF_000431435.1 Veillonella sp. CAG:933 | reverse complement strand
CGCCGCTATTCACTACTACTTATTTCCGGAAGGATTCCATCTGCTTGCGGTGGTACTCTTCTTCCCGTTCATCCCGGTGCCGAGCCATTTCTTCATCCCGCTGGTCTTTTTTGATATCCGTATAGATCATAGCCACGAAGAATCCTCCGGCGCACAGTGCAACCAGGCAGTACAGGCCATCCAGAATCAGTCTCATCATAGTTTCCATAATCACGCCTCCTTATGCCAGGAAATCATCATCGTCAGCCGTAGCGAAGTCATCTTCTGCACGCGGCTTGCCGCCAAGGGGTTCACCATCACGGATTTTCTGCAGGTTGTTCAGGCCGCAGGCGATGCCCTTGTTGCCATTGCTGTTGAAGGCATAGAAGTTGATGGATGCACGGCCATAGACGCCGGAGTAGACTTCAGAGCGTTCCAGGATATGCTGGCAGTCAGCATCAACGATGCCCGGCTTGGTCGCCGAGTTGGCATTGACGAAGAAGCTGTCTTTATAGGCATCATCGCCCGGGCGTTCCAGGTCGCCGTCACGGAGCGGCGTTTTGATGGCTTCGAGAGCCGGTACAGTGCGGCCATTGCCCTTGAGCTTGCTTTCGCCTTCTTCGTAAGCAGCCTTGATGGCAGCGCGGATTTTTTCTACGGTCTTTGTATCCGACTTAGGGATGATCAGGCTGACGCTGTATTTCGGCGTACCGCCGTTGATGGACTTCGGTTCCCAGACGTTGGCGTAAGACCAGCGCGTATTGACTCCGGTGATTACCTTGCACGGATTGACGTAGTTGTTAGACATAGTAGTTTCCTCCTTAATTTGCAGCGTTAAAATCATCAGCCGCCGTATGCATCGCCGGACGCTTGTCCGATTCCGGTACCAGGACCGGTTTTCCCTGCGGCTTTTCGACTAAATTTGACAGCAGTTCTTCGAACCGCTTCTTGCCGAGCTGTTTTGTCATTGCCGTGATGCCGAGCAGCTTCTTTTCATATGGGTCGAAGCCCGCTTCTTCCACTTTGGCGGCGACTGCTTCTTCACTTACGTAGCGGCGGTTCGACCGGCCTTCGACCAGTTTCCATCCGTCCCACTGCTTGCCGGAAAGGGCTTGCTGCAATGCGTATTCCTTGACATCCCCGGCCCAGTTCACCAGTTCATCGGCCCTCTCCAGGACGGCTTCGATTTCTTCATCCTGCAGCGTGGACGGGACGGCAAAATCATACCGGGCCAGTTCCAGATTGTACTCGGCCCGCTTGCGGCAGGTTGCCTTGATCTTGCAGAAGCGGCAGTGGTCACCGGCTTTATATTCGCCCTCACCTTTCGCCGCCAGTTCTGCCGCAGGCTTCAGCACCGTTTCGGCCCACTGGAGCAGTTCTTCCTTGCTCATGGTGCAGGTGCTGACGTTGTCCCGGCGGGGCTGGAAGATCGTCATGGACACCTGGCGGATATCATAGATGCCATCAAACAGGTTCAGCGCACCGAGGGCATAGCACATCATCTGCGGATTCTTCTCGGAATCCACCAGGACTCCCAAGCCATGCTTGTAATCGATGACTGTCAGGGTATCGTCGGCTACGATGAGGCAGTCGCCTGTTCCAAAACCGCCTGGCACCCACTGGGAAAAGTCCAGCCGCTGTTCGATCATGATCATCGGGTCCTTGCAGGATGCTTTGGCTGTGGCCAGGCATTCCATGACGAACTGCGCGTATTCATCAGTGCATTCCGCCATCTCCTCATCAAAGTACGTGAGTCCCTTCGTCGGATCTTCCAGTTTCTGCCCCAACGCCGTCTTCACCTTGAATTCGCAGAGCGTATGGGCATCCGTTCCCTGGCGGGCGAATTCACTGGAGGTATCCGGCAGCTTGGCACATTCCTTCGCAGACGGCGGGCAGGCCAGCCAGCGGTAGCAAGAAGATGCGGACAGCACCGCATGTTTATCCGGCATGGCCAATCACCTCCAGTTCCTTCAGGAACGCTTCATACTGTGCCGCATCAATGCCGGACAGCTTGTCCGCCCCGTACTTCTGGATAAGGCTGCGAACTTCGTCCGTGAATCCCTTGCGGGCCTTGTCGGCAGCGACTTTGCGGACATCTTCCAGTGTCAGCGGCTTTTCCAATTTCTCTGATTTCGCTTCCGAAGCTGTCGGATTATCTTCTTTCACCGCCATGGCCTCGGAAATCTTCAGCAGTGCCTTGCCGCAATCGCCCAGGGCCGCTGCCAGTTTCTGCAGTTCATCGTTTGTCATACGGATTGACTCCTTTCGCACATCTTTGCATTGATAAGAGATGGATGTTCCTAGCGATACTGCGGGTCGTGGCGCTGATGGTCATCAGCACCGCCGCCAGTTCCCGGTCCAGCTTTTGCTGCTGAGCCAGTTTTTCAGGTGTCTGTGTGTACATCATCTTGGGTTCCTCCTTCCTAAAGGGCTTCTTCGTTCGCCCTCCACCAGTAATAGGACAACCGCATCATCGTTAAGTACCGATTTTCCAAAAAAATCCGGCCGCTTTGTTCGCAGCCGGATTCCCTGGCTGTTTAGCGATAATCCTTGAGACGGTCCTGCAGTAACGCGTAAAGCTTATGTTTCCGCTTGTTGACGGCTTTCTGACTCAGCCCGACTGACTCCCCGACCGCCGCTTCGCTGAAGCCATCGGCAATCATCGTCAGGATGGTCCGGTCAATGTCTTGCAGTGCAACTAGTTCTCGCCGGAGAGCTGTCAGCAACTCTTTTTTCAGGACAATCTCCTCCAAGTTGAAGTCACATTCCGGTTCCAGCTTGAATTCATCATGGAGCTTGTCAGCGGATACTTCATCATCTCCATGTCGCTGTTTTCTTTTGTCTTCACGCCAGATTGGCCGCATGTAAGCGCGATACTGTTCTTCAGTTGCCGGAATCAGGACAGTACGTACCTTACGGCAGCCGATTTTTGACCAGCGGACTTCACAGTCCTTGTACTCCTCGGTGATGACGTTTTCTGAAGTGAGTTCCAGAGGAATGTAGTACTTTTTGTCTTTGTTTGTCTGTAGATTGGCCATGCGCGATCTCCTTCGCATAATGCGAAGCGAGAATCCACGCAGGCAGCCTGTCGAAATTGACCATAAGATGCATCCTCGCTTCTATGGCCAACCATCCCAGTAGGCTGACGTGATTAACTTTCCAGACCGTCTCCCAGTTCTGGGCACATCCGCGTCCGGATGTGAACGTTGAGACGGAAATTTCATTCAAATGTCTTTATAAGCTCATCTAATTCCCCAAGGTATGATAAAATATAAGTAATTCATGGTGTTTCCTTGGTTGTCCAGATGCTTGCTCATTGGTTCTGCCTTAATTCTAGCAATTCACGCTCATTAAAAATCGGACTGGACGGACAGCCTCGGACAATTTCGGACTGGACTACTTTAAAGGTGGTGTAGCACTTGAAATTTTCAGAGTTTACTTCTGGCTTACTTCCTTTTTGCATCGGACAAATGAAGAAAGAACAATATTTTAATGAAATCATCGGGAATTTCATCCAAGATGCTGCTATGGACTCATGTCCTATCCTTCATAAGAAAGCCGATACAAAATATCGATTTTTAAGAGGTACTCGTAAAATCCAACCTGCAGATGCGAAATACCTTTACGCTAATCGTGACAAGGAAAAGTTTTCTCATTGGATTGCTGATAGAACCGAAGAATGTGATTCTTATGATGCGGTAGCAAAATGGCTGCACGATAATGGAATAGGCAATTCTTGTGTCGACGACGCTTGTGCTGATTTACTTGAAAATATTATTTTGTCGCTTATAGACAACTCAGCAACAAATAGTGAGTTTTCTAATGATTCCTCCGGTTTTACTCACGACATATCTTTAATTGAGGATATTGAGAAAAAAATAAAATTGCTTCCTCGTCCGAGTTCTATCCCGGTTCCGAAAGAAGCAACTGAAAACGAAAAAATATATATTGATGAATTATATAGAGCCTATGGTGATGCAGAAGGTCTCCCATCATTTTCAAAAAACGATTTAGGTGATTATCCTGATTATGCCGATGACCTCGATGATCGTCGAGTTGACTATTATTCTGCCGCTTCTATTCAAAGGGGCGTCTTGGAATTAGGTAGCAATAGACTTTCCAATCAGTTTGACGTACTCAAAGAAGAAATTTTTGATGGGGTAAAAGATACAGCCAGAAAATCCCACCCCAATGGATACGAACGAATGCTGTCGGTAATGGAACAAGCCGTAAAAATATCTGCCCCAAATTATCTATTAAGCTCATCCCCTTATTGGATTAGCGGGAAAATAAAAAAGGGAGTATGTCATTATCTTGTCAATGATCATAAATTAAGGTGGGTCAAGAAAAAACATGGATAATACTAAGGCTATTAGCTCTGCCTTTGAAATGGCATTGCGTGTCCTGCTCTTATTAAGCAAAGTTAAAAATCGTTCAATAACGATTATGCAAATATGTGAAGTTGATTTCATTGCCGTATACGCAGCAGATTTTGGATTGCTGGACGAAAATCTGCATGGGTACGGAACTTACAGATTCAGCGAATTTTTAGCACGAAAGTCAATTGTATCGAAAGCCGTGAAAAACCTAGTTCTTAAAAGATGCATAAGGTTTAAGACATCCAAAAAAGGTTATTTATTCCAAATAACTCCTAAGGGTCTTGATTTTGTTAACGAACTTAAAGTTTCATATGCTGAAGAATATCGATTAGCTGTTGAAACTGTAGTAGATGCCTATAGGTTGTCAGAGTCATATATGTTAAAAGAAATCAATCGATATACACTCCAGTCTTTGCAGGAGGATGCTCATGAATAGATTTTATTTGAATAAATTGATAGTTTCTGGTGGACAACACCAAAGTTCCATAATTGAATTTAATCCAGGATTCAACCTTATCATTGGCCCATCCAATACCGGGAAAAGCTTTATAATGGATTGTTTGGACTATGCTCTTGGAGCATCACCAAGCAAAACGCATCCATCTAAAGTTCTTGATGCCAATAATGGATATGAATTAATATCACTGGAACTTACAACTCAAGGAGGGTCCGTAACACTTAATAGAAAAATTGGTGATAGTAAAATAGAAGTAATCAGTTCAGATCCATCTATTAAAAACGGACGTTATAGTGTTTCCAATACAGCTAAAAAAAATATTAATTCTGTATTTCTATCTCTTTTGGGGATTGATTCTGAGCATAAAATCCTATCTTCAGAGAAAGGAACCACCCAAAATTTATCCTGGCGAACCATATTACATTTTTTCTTTCTTCGCCAGGCTGATATTGCCAGAGAAACCTCTCCACTTATCACGCCCGGATGGAACGCACCGACACCGTCAATAGCTACCCTTTTATTTTTATTAACTGGTAAAGACGCTAATAATTTGCAAAAGCAAGAAGATCCGGCTATAAGCAAGGCAAAGAAAAAAGCTCTTCTCACATACATACAAGAGAAATTAGATGATTTAAGTAAGCGACGGGCTGAATTAGAAAAAGCCGCATCTCAATGTGAAATTGTAGATATTCCTAATGCCATAAAAGAATTGAAAAAACAAATTCAACAAATTAAAAATCACATTGATACAGCCGTATCCAAAGGACATTCCATCATGTCTAAGATTTATGATTTAAATGGTAAACTCTCTGAATGCGAAACTGTAATTCACAATTTTTCCATTCTCCATCAACAATATCAATCAGATATACATAGATTAGAATTCATAATAGATGGTAGCTTAGCATCTCAGAAATTTCCTACAGTTGCACACTGTCCGTTTTGCAATTCCAAAATCACCACCCCACCTGATACTAAATACATAGAAGCATCTTCTGTAGAACTGAAAAAAATAAAGACTCATATTGAAGGATTATTCAAAGCTAAAGAAAGCGTCGAAAAAAAGAGACAGGGGGTGCTACTGAATATAAAAAAACTAGAGGAACAAAAAAATAAAATTGATTCATTGATATCGAATGAACTTACTCCCCAGTTATTCAATATTCAACAAGAATTGGAAGAAAAAATGAATTTCATGCGAATTTCTGGCGAACTGGAATGTCTACAGCAAAATGAACTTCAATATAGGAAGGAATTGTTCGATAAAGAAACTGAAGAAGACCCAGTTATCACTAAACGAAAAATAGCCGATTTCTTTGACTATGATCTTATTCACGGATTCGAAGAAAATCTAATAAAGATTCTAACTGCGTCCAAGATTGGTGGCGCCAATACCGCGCGATTAAACATGCAAAATTTCGACATTGAAATAAATGGTAAGAGTAAGCCAGCTACAATGGGCGGTGGCTTTTGTGCACTTCTTAACACAATAACTACTTATGCTATGAGTGAATACATTATCGAGCAAAACGGCTATGCTCCATATTTCTTTGCATCCGACTCATCGTTAACCCAATTATCAGAATCTGAACAAATCCAGAAAGCAAACACTATTAAGCATAATTTCATTCAGTATCTGGTCGAACATGCGTTATCTCGCCAAGTAATCATGATTGAACAAAAAGAACGGATGCCTTTTATTCCTAAGGAAAATCCAGCCAATGGGATTCATATAATTGAGTTCACCGGAAATAAATATGTAGGCCGATACGGTTTTTTAAATGATGTATTTAATATCGAATAAGATTACCCTTTTGTAATATGAAAAAACGGCAGTAACGATAAAAAGCTATCGTTACTGCCGTATTCATATTGCTCCCCACCAGTTTTCATCCTCAACATACGTCAGCTCTATTTTCGGGCATAAAAAAAGCCGGCTTTCTGCCGGGATACATTAAAACCTCGCTAAATATGGAATTTTAGGCTATGCATACCTTCCTTTAAATTGTATCAATCCCAAGCATCTTTGCTCATAAATTTTGATGTTTTCACGACCTCTTAAATGATTAGCTACCACTTCAGACATAAGCAAAGACACTTCGTGCGGCGTGTAAAATTCCCCTGCTTTTTTACCGGCATTAGCTGCAAAATTAGAAATCAAATATTCATAGATAAAGCCAAGAACGTCATAGTCCTGCTTTTTATCCATCGGAATTTCGTTAATAAGCTGTGCCAAATCACTAACGGCCTTCGTCTGCGATTTCGTGTTTTCACCCAATTTAGAAAGGCCTGTTTCGAGGGTATTAAAAATCCCGTCAAATACTTTTTATGGGACGGTGAAATCAGACGTGTAAAGGATGATAAAGCAGTTCGCACATTGTCTACCGAGAAATCTGCCCCCATTTGAATCCATGTGGAAAAAAGGTCTTTATACGCAATAAAATAGCCTAGATTCTTTTGAACCGTACGCACCGTTTCATCGTCATCCTCGTTTACGTATTCTTTGATGTCTTCCGGCGTGTATTCTTGGGATAAAAGCCACTGTTCTTCTTTGTCCGACAAGTATTTATAAAAAATGAAACCAAGGATATAATCCTTATACTCATTCGCTTCTATCTTAGACCGCATGCGGTTTGCAGACTCCCAAATCTTGGCAGCTAACTGCTGTTTGTTCATAAATCCATCCTCCAAATAATACCCTTTAAGCAAAAAAAGGCAAAAAATTTTTATTTTACGCTGTTGTCAAGCGTAAGTCTATATGAATATATTATATGAAAAATAACTTAATAAGCCAATAGAAAAACGTAAGAACAGCACCGAAGGACGTGGAACGCCACCTTGAGGCAACAACCAAAAAGAGAAAACCAGCCGGAGATAATTCGGTCGAATTCGACCGAATTAAACTTTCTAGCAATAAATTAACTAAAATTGCAGACTCTTAATACCTTTAAATTTTTACCTTTTAGCCAAACAACCATTCTTATTTTCTACCATTGACTCAAACGTTTATTCGATGTATTATTTTAGTAAAGAAGTTATTACGTAAAAAGGAGGTGCCATCATGGGCTATATTAATTACGACTTGGAGCCCCGCTCAGACATTGCGTTTGTCGACATGAAGTCATTTTACGCCAGTGTCGAATGTATTGAGCGCGGTTTAAATCCCCTCACAACTTCATTATGTGTCATGAGCCGGGCCGACAATTCCAAAGGCCTGATTTTGGCGTCCTCCCCAACGTTCAAACATGTCTTTGGCAAGCAAAATGTAAGTCGTTCCTACGATTTGCCTTTCGATATCGAAACCAGGAAGTTTAATTTACGCCGTGCCCTTAAAGAAGGCTTGCCCATTACGCCCGACTTCATCAATTATATCGAGAGCTGGGCCAAACGCACCTTAATCGTGCCGCCGCGCATGGGCCTTTATATTATAAAAAACCTCGAGATTCAACGCATTCTGCGCGAGTACGCTGCCACCGAAGATATTTGCCCTTATTCTATCGATGAAGGCTTTGTAGACCTTACTCGATCTTTGAAGTATTTTGTGCCCGATCCGCGTTTAAGTCGCCGTGAAAAGCTGGATATTCTCTCTGCCAAAATCCAGCATGATATTCGCCAGCGAACCGGTATTTTCTCTACCGTCGGTATGTCGAATGCGAACCCGTTACTTGCCAAACTGGCTCTCGATAATGAAGCTAAAACGACGTCTACTATGCGTGCCAACTGGTCGTACGAAGATGTATCCACTAAAGTATGGCAAATTCCCAAACTAACTAACTTTTGGGGCATCGGCAGTCGCATGGCTCGCCGTTTAAATAATCTTGGCATTCACTCCATCAAAAAGCTGGCTAACTGCAATCCGGATATTCTTCAAAAAGACTTGGGCGTCATCGGCGTACAGCTCTGGTTTCACGCCAACGGCGTTGATGAAAGTAACGTACGTGAACCGTATACGCCACAATCCAAGGGGTTAGGCAACTCACAAATCTTGCCTCGTAACTACACAAAACAAGATGAAATCGAGCTCTTGCTCAGCGAGATGGCGGAACAGGTGGCTATCCGGCTACGCCGCAGCCATCAGCAAACACGTTGTGTGTCCGTTTATATCGGTTTTGCCAAAGAAAGCTATTTTGAACAACGGTCTCGCGGTTCTTTCCAAGCACAGATGAAGATTGAGCCGACGCAGCTGACCGATGAATTGACGCGCCACGTCATTAAATTATTCCGAAAACATTATAAAGGAGAAGCAGTTCGTCAAATCGGCGTTCAATATAGCCAGTTCATTCCGGAAGCCTTACAATCCATTTCCCTCTTCGACAATCCGGATACGG
This sequence comes from Veillonella sp. CAG:933, assembly GCF_000431435.1. NCBI lineage: Bacteria > Bacillati > Bacillota > Negativicutes > Veillonellales > Veillonellaceae > Veillonella > Veillonella sp. CAG:933. The sequence goes on along the minus strand of NZ_HF986147.1, from coordinate 1,557 downwards.
TGCGCAAAAGTCACAGCCTCCAACATACCATTGATGATATTCGCCGTCTGCACGGTTTCTTGGCCATTCAAAAGGCATCGGTTCTCTTGGATTCATCCCGTGCCATTGCCCGCAGTAAACTCATTGGCGGTCATGCAGCCGGTGGTGCCGGCGGTTTGGATGGTTTAGTATGATTGACCGCTCCTATTTGCCATTCAAATCCGCCCGTGCCTACAAAGACCGCAAAATGGCAAAATGGATGGGCTTCTTTTTATCCGACCACCAAACGGCCTTACTGCAATCTCATATGAATCTTGAAATCGATGAATCCATGAGTCTTGAAGAACGTTTAACCTGGCTGGGTCGACTCTATGCCGGTCAATACACGGCCACATTTGAGGTACGCGTGCAACGTAAAGGTCAACCGCTCACCACAAGCCGTATCACAGGCAAAGTTTATGATCTCAGTTTGACTGAAGTCACGATTAAACACCAAGATGATACCTTTACAACCTTACCTATAGATACTATTAATCGCATTACAACCGAGGAGATGGCAAACGATGGAATCTAGAGAATTTCAACGTAACCAATTACAATTTTCATACTTTTCACCGAACTATCTGAAATTTGAAGAAGATTTTTATGAATATTCTGCCTTGGATACACCGCTAACCTTTTTAACCGATGATATTCTACAAAGTATGGCCCATTCACAGCAAAATTACTTCAAGCTCAACAAGGAAAATGCCAAAGATAACCGCAACCATTATTTCTATTTTAAAATCCATGCCGTCGAAGGCAAACGCCTTATTAGGCAATATATTTATGACGGTCATTCGTTAACAAAAAGATAATCTGTAATGTTATAAACAGGTTAGCTATATAAGAGAAGACTGTTAGTATTGTACTCCAAATTTTAAAGGGGTCGAATTCACCCCCTTTAAATCAGAGGTTTCGATATAATGTAAATAATTTTGAAAATATTCAATTTCATGTTGCCATTTAAATGCTTATTTTCTGTTTTTAGATTACAATATAGATAACTACTAACGTATCATAAAAATATTACACAGGAGTTTATATTATGAGTATGGGCTACGGCGGTTTTGCTAAAAAAATATCAGAAGACGACGTATCTGTTTCTTACGAATATGGCAGTTTTAACCTCAATATACCAAAATATATAAATAAAGAGAAAATAAGCGACGGTCTTATCACAATCAATAAATCTGCTTTTATTAAAGCTGAAATACATCAGCGAATTCGCCGCCGACCTTCCGGTCGTAAACGATTAGAAACAAAACAAATTATTAAAGCGGTAGATTGGAATAAAGAATTTTCTCTAGGCAATATAACTTTTAAAAATTGTAGTCATTGTTGGCACGCCAATCATATTCCTCTTTTAGATATACAAATCGACATAACAATTCTTAAAATACTGCGTAGAATCTTTGAATATTATCAAAAAACCGGAGAAATTCCTAATCAACTTGAATATTTCGTATAAAAATCATTATTAATAAAAAAGCAACCAAAGGCATTTTATGATCTGCACCCATTTTCTTGGACAGAAGT
>NZ_HF986146.1:16117-18172 GCF_000431435.1 Veillonella sp. CAG:933 | reverse complement strand
TTTAAATTGCCAACGACTATCGCCGACTGCTTTTGCTTCCGCTTCATTATGAGTAACCCACAAACAAGGGATACGCCATTCCTTGATGATTTTCACAATATCATCCTGTACCTGTTCACGCAATGTCCAATCTAAGGCTGATAAGGGCTCGTCTAAGAGCAAAATACACGGTTTAGCATATAAAGCCCGCCCCAGAGCTACCCGTTGCTGTTCACCGCCGGATAGATTACCTGCCTTCGTATGCGTATATTGTTCCAGATGCAGACGCTCCAAAATACGATTAAGCAGTTCTTTATCGCCCCGTTTGCTATAGGTAATATTATGAACCACATTCATATGGGGAAACACGATATTTCCCTGCGGCATATAGCCCACTTCACGGCGTTGCGGTTTTACAAAAATATTTTTCTCCTTATGAAACCAATACGCTCCATCATGACTAATGAATCCCGCTTTGGGTTTAATTAATCCGGCCAAGCTTTTTAGCAACGTAGACTTCCCGTTCCCGGAAGCCCCGGTGAGCGCGGTAATGCCTTCGCTCAATATGCCTTTACCTTGCACCAGAATAGTCGGGCGCTGTATTTTAATATCAAATTCTATCATACGACGCCTACCTTTCTTCATGGTGCTGGAACAAAGAACCTTTAGTAATAAAGTGAACCGTCCACAATAAACCCAACGTGAGAGCGCATATATAAAGGACCAAGCTAAACGCCCCTTCATAATCGCCGAATTCTACCAATGAGTAAATCGCCAGCGGCATGGTTCGGGTAACCCCCGGAATATTGCCGGCAATCAGAATGGTCGCACCAAATTCGCCCAGAGCACGACTAAAAGCCAAGATACTCCCCGTCAAAATACCTTTCCACGCGAGCGGTATAGATATGGTAAAAAATATACGAAGTTCCGAGGCCCCTAAGGTGCGGGCTACATCTTCAACAGCAGGATCAATGGACCCCAAAGCAGAACGCACCGTCTGATAAAACAAAGGGAACCCGATAATCGAAGAAGCAAGAACCGCTCCCGCTTTGGCAAAAACGACTTGCCAGCCGTTAGCATCGAGCCATGCGCCAAAACTATTGCCCGGTGTAAATATAACAAGTAACATAAAGCCAACCACTACCGGTGGCAATACAAGCGGCAAGGTAACGATGGAATCAATCAATGCCTTACCGGGAAACGAATACCGTTTTAATATATAACAAAGCAACAAGCCTACTACCATTATATTAAATAGTGCTATGCAAGCTACTTCCAATGACAGCCATAATGGAGTCATACGCCACAACCTTTCAAACGAACCCTATAATCTACAATAGGCGGTTCATCACCTGAACCGCCTATGCGTCCTTATATACTCTGTCGATGACCGTTCGTCATTTTATTTTGCGCTGTTAGCTACGCTGGTGAAGCCATATTTTTGTAAAATCTGCTGCGCTTCATTGCTGGTTAAATAATCATAAAATTGCTGAGCCAATTCATTGTCATATTTCGTTACGATGGCGATTGGATAACGAATCGCATCATGACTGTCACTGGGAGCAACCGCTGCCACCTCTACGCGATTTTGCAAGTCCATAGCATCGGTTTTATATACAAACCCGGCATCAGCGGACCCTTCGGCTACATAAGCGCCAACCGCTTTAACGTCTTTGCCGTAAACGATTTTGCTTTCTACCTGATTCCAAAGGTTTAATTTGGTCAATGTCTGTTGAGCATATTTACCGGCCGGTACAGTTTCAACGGTGCCGATAGCTATACGGTTAACGGTAGGTAATTGTTCGATAGAAATTTTTGACTTATCTTTAGGTACGATTAATACCAAAGAGTTTTCTACCAACGGTTTTACCTTCGTCACTAAATTCTTTTCTTTTAACTGTGCCATATTTTTTTCATCGGCAGAAATAAAAATGCTGGCCGGCGCACCACTTTCAATCTGTTGGCGCAAGGTTCCGGAACCACCGAAATTAAGTGTAATCTGAGTAGGATCTAAATGACGGGATTTCACAAAATTATCTTTCAATTCATTAGCGGCAGCCTGTAAACTGGCCGCTG
>NZ_HF986146.1:0-16105 GCF_000431435.1 Veillonella sp. CAG:933 | reverse complement strand
CCTGTAAACTGGCCGCTGCCGATACGGTAATTGTTTGAGACTTAGTAGCTTGCGCATCTTTTTTATCGGTATCAGTTCCACCGCAACCGGCTACAACCAATGCCATCGCACTCATAGCAATCAACAATAACTTTTTGTACCCTTTCATGTACATTACCTCCTTCGCCTCCATCATGTGGCTCTTAATACTGCGTTTACACTTCAAATTACAGAGTATATATTCGCCGGATAATCACATAAGTGATTATTTGTAAACCTATTATAGTCTTATTATGACATAAATATAAATAAAATCAAAGGTTTTAATTCCCTATTTTTTAGCGGTATTTAACATAAGAAGTTAATCACATTATTATATAGCTAACAAAAATCAAACTCACTCACCAATTTACCAGTAAAACCGCGACCTTTTAAAGGTTGTTTTTTTATACTCAATTGGGTATAGTATAGATAGATTACACCAAAGGAGGGCATCACCGTGGGGTTATTTTTTCACATTTTTTGGACAAGTGTTGTACCTATTTTAGCCTTAGTAGCGGTAGGTTTTATATTAGATAAAAAATTCAATCTGGATTTACGCTCATTAAGTAAGTTAAATTTCTTTATCTTACTGCCGGCTTACGTTTTTCGCTCATTATATACAGCTAATCTTACCCTCGAAAGTGTCGGTATATCCGTCTGTGCCTTTGTCATCCTATTTTCCAACAGTTACATGGCCTTAGGCGTATCCAAACTTCTTGGCTATGACCGGAAAAAGACCCAAATTGTGCGTAACGCCACTATGTTTAACAATGGCGGCAACATCGGTATCGCCATTGCCACCTTCGTATTCTCCAATGAACCATATATCGTAAACGGTCAAACGCCTTATTTAGATGCAGCCATTGTGGGCGTAATCGCCACCTTTATTATTCAAACAATTTTCTGTAATACCTTAGGCTTTTATCAGGCCGGCACCGGTTTACTCACACGCCACGATGCACTTAAATTAGTATTCCACATGCCCGTACTCTACGCGGCTCCGGCTGCCCTCTTAGCGCGCCTCATCCCTTACGATTTAACAACTTTGGTATTATGGTCGCCACTCCATATTTTTGCCAACGCCTTCGTCGGCATGGCCATGATCACCTTAGGTGTGCAAATGAGTCGTACGCCTTACAACTTCTTAAAAAAAGACGTTTTGGTTACTACATCTTTGCGACTTATCGGCGGACCAATCTTAGCGGCCTTTGTTATGCTCCTCTACATCGTGTTGTACGAACCGGTAAATCCGATTTCAGCACAAGCGGTTATTATTACCTATAGTGTACCATCAGCGGTAAATACAGCACTCATAGCCTTTGAAATGAACAATAACCCGGAACTGTCCACGCAGATTGTTATGTCTACAACACTCTTGTCAGCCGTCACCATGCCGCTGGCCATCCTATTTGCGTACTACATGTTCCCGGTTTAAAATTATTACCTCATTCTTTGAGCCATAACGCTCAGACAAATATCTTAGGAATTGTAATAAATTAACATCAAACTGCATATTAATTCTTAACACCATCAGTGTAAACTGGTGGTGTTTTTCTGTGCAATCACTGAATTATTACATATCATCATACTTAACATGTCAATCTTCTATCTATTTTTACAAGAATTTTTATAATTAATTGTTGCATTTTTATGCATTCAGGTCTATAATGCCAATCATAGAATTTTTATTCAAACAAACTGTATATTTACTTCATCTTCCATTAATAAATTTCTTTAATTTTTGCGTAATTTTCAGAAGTAAATATACATAACAAATACCATAAACCGTATTATTATACCTACATCAAGTGCAAAACTATTCTACAAAGGAGCGATTCATATGACCAAAGTCAGCATCCTCGGTGCTACCGGTTACGCCGGGGCCGAGCTCGTAAAATTAATATTACAGCATCCGAATGCCACATTAACCCATATTACTTCGGAAAGTCATACCGGCCAAGCCTTGGCCGATGTATATCCTCATATGCGAGGCATTACCGATTTGACTTTGGAAAGTATGGATAATTTGGAAACCATTGCTAAAGACAGCGATTTTATTTTCATTGCACTGCCTCACGGACACGCCATGACCGTCGGCAAAGCCCTTGCGAAAACACCGGTTAAAATCATCGATCTCGGCGCCGACTACCGCTTCAGCGACACCAAGGTATATGAAGCGTGGTACCATGTACCCCACACTCATCCTGATGCCCCCAGCGTCTATGGCTTAGCCGAACTAAACCGAGAAGCCATCAAATCCGCCAAAATCATCGGCAATGCCGGCTGCTACACAACGGCTTCCATTCTGGCGTTGGCTCCTTTAGTAAAAAATCATCTGATTCAAACTAATTCCATCATCATTGATGCTAAATCCGGTACCTCCGGCGCGGGTCGAAGTGCTAAACTCGATACCCATTATCCCGAGTTCTACGATGCCTTTAAAGCCTACGGCGTAGCTACCCACCGCCACACACCGGAAATTGAAGCAGCCCTCGGTAAGCTTAACGGTTCTCCGATTATGCTTAATTTTACGCCTCACTTAGTGCCAATGAGCCGCGGTATCTTAGCTACAGCTTATGCCAACTTAAACGAAGGCGTCACACCGGACGCAGTAAGCCAAGCTTTTGAAACAACCTACGCCACGGAGCCCTTCGTCCGATTACTCGGCCTCAATGCCTATCCAAACACTAAATATGTACGCGGTTCCAACTTCATTGACATTGCCTGGCATATTGACGAACGAACCGGACGCGTCATCGTCCTCAGCGCCATCGATAATCTTGTAAAAGGCGCGGCCGGTCAAGCCGTTCAGAACTTTAACATCGCTTGCGGCTATGAAGAAACAACGGGACTCAAACTAGTTCCCATGTACCCATAAATTAGGAGGTTCTACCATGAAACAAACAATCACATTAGATACACAATCTCACGGCGTTACCTACGCCAAAGGTTTTGAAGCCATTGGCATTCAAGCAGGTCTGAAAAAGAGCGGCAAACATGATTTAGCCCTAATCTATACTAAACAAAAAGCGGCTGTAGCCGGCACCTTCACACAGAATAAAGTGGCCGCCGCTCCGGTCTATGTGTCAAAAGAAACAGTGGCCACCGGCACGGCGCACGCCATCATTTCAAACTCCGGCTGCGCCAATGCCTGCACCGGTCCGCAAGGCTTAAAAGATGCGCATACCATGGCGTATCACACGGCCCAAGCCTTAGCTTGTGATCCTACGGACATCATCGTGGGCTCTACCGGTATCATCGGTCAACAATTACCTATCCACGACATCGTAAAAGCCATTCCAAACCTCGTAGATTCCTTATCCGAGGATGGCAGCGAACTGGCCGGCAAAGCCATTTTAACAACCGACACTTATTCCAAAACGGCCTCAACCCATTTCATCGTCGACGGTCAAACCATTCATATGGGGGCCATCGCTAAAGGTTCCGGCATGATTCGGCCTAACATGGCAACCATGCTTTGCTACATCACCACCGATATCGCCATTACTCCGACGCTTTTGCAAAAAGCCTTACACGCCTGTGTCGATAAATCCTTCAATATGATTTCCGTCGACGGCGACATGAGCACCAATGATATGGCCATCATCCTCGCCAATGGGGCTGCAGGCAACAAACCGATTACCGAAGAAAATGAAGATTTCGCACTTTTCCAAGAAGCCCTCATGGCTATCACCATATCCTTAGCTAAGCAAATCGCCGCTGACGGCGAAGGAGCCAGCAAATTTATCACCATTGATATTAAAGGAGCTACCGACTTCGAGAGCGCCAAAACAGTTGGCATGTCCATTGCCAATTCACCACTCGTAAAAACCGCCTTCTTCGGTGAAGATCCAAATTGGGGACGTCTTATCTGTGCTGCCGGTTATGCCGGCGTACCAATGAATCCGGCCACTACAGTATTAAAAATCGGCGGTGTTACCATTTTTAAAAACGGCATGGGCGTGGTGTATAACGAAGCCACGCTAAAACAAATCATGAATGAACACGATATTACGGTCACCGTTGAGCTCAACGAAGGCGATGCGAACGCCACTGTTTGGACCTGCGACCTCACCTATGACTATGTGAAAATCAACGGCGAATATCATACCTGATACAGCTATAACCGTGCTAACCACCCCATCACAGTAGCGTAACGTATCAACCGGACCTAAACTATCAAGCCAACGAACCTTTCGGAAAGGAGCCTCCTATGATCAACGAATTAAACGCCTTCAATATGGCCACCGTCAACACGCCTGACGAAGTAGCTGCGCACACCACCATCAGCGCCGCCGGTAAAGCATCCATACTCATTGAAGCACTGCCATACATCCAAAAATTTGCCGGCAAAACCATGGTCATCAAATACGGTGGCAATGCCATGATTAGCGAAGAATTAAAGAACAAAGTAATGCAAGACATCGCCCTTATGAAATGTATCGGTATTAAACCGGTCATCGTCCACGGCGGCGGTCCTGATATAACCGCTTTTTTAGAAAAAGTGGGCAAACCCAGCCAATTTGTAAACGGTCTGCGCGTCACCGACGCAGAAACGGTAACCATCGCCGAAATGGTATTGGGCGGTAAAATCAACGCCGAAATCGTAAGCCGTCTCAACACCTTGGGCATCCCCGCCATCGGCCTTTCCGGGAAAGACGCAAACTTGCTGATGGCCCATAAAAAATTAGCCGAAGTTCACGAAGCGGGTGGCCAAATCAAACACGTAGATATCGGTTTTGTCGGCGAAGTAACGAAAGTAAACACCGAGATTATTAATGACCTGTTAGATAAAGGCTATGTACCGGTTATCTCCCCGATTGGGGCCGGTAAAGGCGAAACGACCTATAACATTAACGCCGATTATGTGGCGGCTGAAGTAGCCGGCGCCTTACAAGCGGAAAAACTACTCATGCTCACCAATACGAAAGGAATTTATACCTCCCTCGATGACCCGAAGAGCTTCTTATCCAGCATCTTTAAAGCTGACGCTGTCGCTATGATTGAAGATGGCACCATCCAAGGCGGTATGATTCCTAAAGTGGAAGCCGTTTTACATGCCCTTGAGTGCGGCACTAAACGGGTTACCATCATCGACGGTCGCGAACCGCATGCCTTATTGCTCGAACTATTTACCAACAAAGGGATCGGCACGGAAATCATTTAAATTAACCATCACGCCCACCCTCGGCATTGCCATAGAGCATGCCATGATTAATCTATGACTAAGGAGGTTCCCCATGAATACAACGGATATTATAAACCACGATAAACAAGACTATTTTCCCGTCTTCGCCCGGTACGACATCGTCCTCGACCACGGCGACGGCCCTTATTTATACGATACTAACGGTAAAGCCTATTTAGATTATCTCGCCGGCATCGCCGTTAACGTAGTAGGTCATAACTATCCACCATTAGTTGATGCTATCGCTACGCAAGCCGCTAAAATGATTCACTGCTCCAATTTATACTACACGGAAGTACAAGCCGAAGCAGCGGCAAAACTCAAAGCTTTAAGCGGTATGGATAAAGTCTTCTTTGCCAACTCCGGGGCGGAAGCTAACGAAGGGGCTATTAAATTAGCCCGTAAATACGCCACCGCCAAAGATCCGGAAAAAGTACAAATCATCACCGCCTTACACAGTTTTCACGGTCGTACTTTGGCTACCTTGACCGCCACCGGCCAAGAAAAATATCATCAAGGCTTTGGCCCCCTACCGGGTGGTTTTGACTACGTTCCCTTCGGCGACATCGACGCTATCAAGGCAAAAATTAACGACAAAACCTGTGCAGTCATGCTGGAAGCCATTCAAGGCGAAGGAGGCGTCCATGTTCCCGATGCGAACTATCTAAAAGAAGTAAAAGCCCTTTGTGAACAACATGACGCCTTGCTCATTATCGATGAAATCCAAGCCGGTATGGGCAGAACGGGTAAATTCTTCGGCTACGAACACTTCGGTATCCAGCCGGATATCGTAACACTCGCCAAAGGCCTGGCCGGCGGGGTGCCTATCGGCGCGTTTTTAAGTACCAAAAAATTAGCTAATACCTTCCATGCCGGTGATCACGGCTCTACCTTTGGCGGTAATCCCTTAGCTTGTGCCGCCGCCAATGCTGTACTCACCGCCATTAAGGCTGAAAACTTAATGGATAATGCAGCTACTGTCGGCGATTACTTAATCGCACAACTAAAAACCTTGCAACAATCTTTTCCGACGCTCATTACCGAAGTTCGCGGCAAGGGTCTCATAGTTGGCATGGAGCTCACGAAACCGGGCCGCGATATTGTTAACGATTGCCTTAGCAAAGGTCTCATCATCAATTGCACCGCCGGCAATGTCTTGCGCTTTGTGCCGCCACTCATTATTACTAAAGACAACGTTGATACCTTAATTACTATTCTAAAAGAAGTATTACCGGCTTACGCAAACTAGCCGTTCCCACTATATGAAAGGAGCCTATTATGAAAAAAGGTGACGATTTTATTTCCATCCACGACCTCTCCACGGAAGAAGTTTGGCAGCTGCTCGACTTGGCTGCCGATTTAAAACAAAAACAAAAAGCAGGCATTCCTCATCCCTATTTGCAAGGCAAAACCTTGGGCATGATTTTTGAAAAAGCCTCTACCCGTACCCGTGTTTCCTTTGAAACCGGCATTTACCAACTGGGCGGTCAGGGACTTTTCTTATCCGGTCGCGATTTACAAATCGGCCGTGGCGAGCCCATCAAAGATACAGCCCGCGTTCTCTCTCGCTATGTGGATGGCATCATGATTCGTACCTTTGCTCATGATACGGTACTCGAACTGGCCGAATATGCCAGTGTGCCGGTCATCAATGCCCTTACCGACTTACTCCATCCATGCCAAGCCATGGCGGATATGATGACGGCCATCGAATACAAAGGGAAAGATTTAAAAGGTAAAAAACTCACTTTTATCGGTGACGGCAACAATATGGCCCACTCCCTCATGTTCGCCTGTGCCAAATTAGGCCTTAACTTTGCCTTTGCCGGACCTAAAGGGTATGAACCGAATCCGGACATTATTGCCAAAGCCGAAGCAGATGCCAAACAGTCGGGCGGCTCTGTTGAAATCTTAAACGATCCAATGGCAGCGGCTAAAAACGCCGATATTTTCTACACCGACGTCTATGCCAGCATGGGCCAGGAATCGGAATACGAAGAACGGCTACAGATTTTCAAAGGCTTCCAAGTTAACAGTCAATTGCTCAGCGTGGCTAACACCGATCCGATTGTAATGCACTGCTTGCCGGCTCACCGGGAAGAAGAGATTACCGACGAAGTATTTGAAGCGCAGGCTAATGTTATTTTTGACGAAGCGGAAAATCGTTTGCACATGCAAAAAGCCATCATGGCCACCATCATGTAAAACGGTTTAGACTCAGCAATAGATTAAATTTGGTAAATACTTTTCGTCAACTATTATGTATTGACGCTTTACATTGTAAACCCCACTAAAAGTGTAGGTTGATAAAACAAACCTCCCCTAGTATACTTAGAACAGGTATAGTAGAGGAGGTTTTTCAAATGAAAACACGTTTATTATTTCGCGCCGCTTTAATGATTGCGCTCTTAACAGTGGGTGCACGTATCCAAATTCCATTGCCTTATTTTGATTATTATACGTTGCAGTTTACCTTCGTGCTCTTAGCCGCGGTCATTTTGCCGCCCCGCTACGCTTGGGGCTCCGTTGCCACCTATGTACTCATGGGCCTTATCGGCATTCCTATCTTCGCCGGCGGCGGTGGTCTCGGTTACGTTGTACGCCCAAGCTTCGGCTACCTCATTGGCTTCATCATTACAGCCGGTGTGTTGGCTGAATTGAAACACCGTTATAAAATTCACACGCTCAAGGGCTACTTTACACTGAATACTATCGGCATTGTCATCACCTATATCTTTGGCTTATCCTACAAAATCGCCATTCTGGCCTGGTATTTGAACCAGAGTGTACCATTGAGCGATATCTTCTGGGTAGCCTTTGCCTTCGACATTCCGGCCGACTTCATTATGATTGTCATCTTATCCGCAGCGGAAGTGCCTATCGTCAATGCATTGCAATCCTTAAATCAGCGTGCTGCGGCGCATTAATTACTTCAGCCCCCAAGCCAAGCTGGTCATGCTTAAGCTGCCCCATACATAATCATGGGTATGAATATCAACCGGTGGCAAAGTAAGCTCTTTTACATCGCCTTCACCTACTACGGCACCAAGGCAGTAGTAGAACGGTGCCAAGTGATCCGGTGATTCAGCGGCTACGCGAGCCCCTTCAAGGGCTTCCCATTTTAAAGCGCCAACTAAATCATTTTCCTTTTCAGGATTTATCTTAGCAAGTAAGGCTTCCTCGAACGCTTCCGCTTCGGGGAAGCCTTTATTGCCCATATTCGGATTGATTAAACGCAAATTATGAACAATGTCACCACTGCCTAAAATCAAGATACCTTCATCGCGCAAAACGGATAACGCCTGCCCCATAGCAAACCATTCACGAGCATCCGCTTTATAGTTAACCGATAACTGCACTACCGGAATCTTTGCATCAGGATACATTTTCAAAAGCGGTGCATAGGCCCCATGGTCGTAACCGCGGTCTTCTTTGGCGGCCACCTGCGCACCCAAACGTTCCTCTATACGCTCAATCAAAGCTTTGGAGGTTTCTGCAGGATACTGCAATTGATAAATCGGATCAGGGAAACCATACATGTCATAGATCATAGCCGGTTTTTCATCCACTTGTACAAAACTGCCGGCCGTATACCAATGTGCCGAAATCATTAAAATAGCTTTTGGACGCGGTATAAGCGTAGCCAATGCTTCCCATTCCTTTGTCCAAGGATTATCTTCAATTAAATTCATAGGTGAACCGTGGCCAATGAACAGCACCGGCATTTTAGACATATTAATTGTTTCACTCATAGTAAAACTCCCTTTCTTACAGACCCTAATTCGCAATCGGATACGTTCCGTCAATGCGTTCCTAAGGGGCTAACGGAAAACTAATCATATCTGAAGTACTATTCCCAAACATCTATGCCATCAGAAATTTCCAGCTGAATGGGAATTACATTCACTTTCATCGTACGACTCTATTATAAGATGTAATATAAAATATTACAAGTGTTTTTTTGAAAATTTTCACTTTTACCAAACATATAAAAAGCCGGCACAGCAGACTATACTGACTGTACCGACTTTTACATTATGTCGCTGATTACGACCCAAAACCTTATTTCGTATTACATTTTATACTTCTTCATCCAATAACGGCAACCAAGCGCCATAGCCTTCTTTGGCCATATCTTCAGCCTTAATAAAGCGCAAGGACTTACTGTTGATACAATAACGAAGACCACCCAAATCTTCTTTGCCATCTGTGAAAACATGGCCTAAATGGGAATCGCCATGGGCACTGCGCACCTCTACACGAGGACGGCCCGGAATCGAAAGATCCTCTTTATATACAACCGAATTTGCCGTAATAGGTCGCGAGAATGCCGGCCAACCGCAACCGGAGTTAAATTTAGCCGCGGATATAAAAAGCGGTTCCCCCGTTACAATATCCACATAAATGCCTTTTTCAAAAAAGTCGTCATATTCACCGGTAAACGGGTGTTCCGTTGCACTTTCCTGGGTAATGGCGTACGCATCATCACCGATACGAGCTCTTAAGGCGTCCTTATCTTCTTTCACATAAACCGGTAAATCCACCAATGGTTCGTTCGCTTTATATAAAGCCACATGGCAATAGCCGTTCGGATTTTTATCTAAATAGTCCTGATGATAGAGTTCCGCATCAAAGAATTGTTCCAACGGCAATACTTCTACGGCAAATTTACCGTACGGATCAACGGCCTTAAAAAGGCGTTCAACACGGGCTTTATCCGCTTCATCGGTATAATAAACGCCGGTTCGGTACTGAGTGCCTACATCGCCGCCTTGCTTATTCACAGAATAAGGATCGATAATTCTGAGCAAATGCAGTAGAATTTCTTCCAAGGAAATAATGTGGCGATCATACTCGAGGCGCACCGTTTCCGCATGGCCCGTATCATTATGACATACCTCTTCATACGTCGGGTTTTCCGTTTTACCGTTCGCATAACCTACGGCAGTCCCCAAAATGCCGGCTACACGTTTAAAATACGCTTCTACACCCCAGAAGCAGCCACCTGCCACATAGATTGTTCGTTTATCTGCATAAACACTTTGAATAGCCATAAATTGACCTCACTTTCTCTTTTAACTCTCTTTTATCTCTCATTTCATCTCATATAATGCTCTGATTTAACATCATATTACACCATATTGATAACACTATACCATTAAATCGAAAATATTAAAAGTCTAAATATATATTAGAAGGCATCAGCCGCTTTAACACGGCGTTGATACACTTGATATGCTACGAACATCAAGAGCACGCCGGTTACCAAGAATACATACTGAATCCCAAAGAAGGTGGTTACACCACTCGCAAAGAGCGGCCCCACCATGCAACCGAACTGGTTGGCCGTCGTGGCCATACCGAATACGCGACCGCGAAATGCCGGTTCTGTATAATGAGCTAAGGCCGCACTCAACAACGGGTTGACCCCTACGATGAAACAGCCTACCAAAATCTGCAAGCTGCCGAACCAGGTAATGCCAAACGGCATACTTTGTAAAAACAAGAATATACCGGTACCGCAAAGGGCATAAAATACGGCTTTAAAATAGCCCTTGCGCTGCCCGAAAGCGGCCCAAATATTGGTTGTTACCGCACCGGCCAAACCGCCGACACTCAAGATTGTACCGGCCAAGAGAGCGGCCCCTTCCATCGTGCCTTGCAACTGCCCTACATAGAGCGCCAAAATAGGCTGCAGCATTAAGATAGCGGCCTGCATAATGAAATACAACCATAGTAAATCCGTCAATACTTTGCGACCTTTAACAAAATTCCAATCTTCTCGGAACGAAGTCGTTTCAACCGGCTGCGCATCGCCCATATGCGGTTCTTTTACAAAGAAGAATACCACCGCACTGGCCACGAATAAAACGCCACCGGCAATGAAAAATACCGGCCTCATGCCCACAACCGCTTCAATCAAACCTCCGAGAAGCGGCCCGATAACGTTACCTACAATTAAACCGGTCTGAAAAATCCCCAGCGCCGTACCGGTTTTTTCTTTCGGCACACTGAGGGATACCATGGTCATCGCCGCCGGCATAAAGCCGTTGGCAAAGCCCATCAAAGCACGTGTCGCAAACAATTGCCACGCATCTTGTACGAAACCCGTTAAAATATAAGAAATACCGATCAAAATACCGGCACGAATGGCCATGAGTTTTTTGCCCTTCGTATCCGCCATACGCCCCCAAATCGGAGCCATGACGCCGGCTACAAAAAACGTAATGGAAAAGACAACGCCGGACCAAATAGCGACGCTATCGTGACCTACACCTAATTCTAATAAATATACCGGCAAAAACGGTATCAACATCGTGTAACATATGGATAAACCCGTCATACAGCCGGTTAACAGCCATACGTTGCGCATTCCGCCTCTCGCATCTGCCATATGATTCCTTCTTTCTTCAAAACTTGCCCTTCGGCCATTCATTTCACAATTTTAAGGCAACATTTGTTGTCATATACTTATAATTTTAATTCAAACAAAGCAAAGCTCCTTGATCATACTCAAGGCGCTCACACTAAATAGCTACAATTATACTTTTTGTTCCCGTCCGGTTAGCTGCGCAATCAATTTGTACAACAGTTTATACATGGTAGTGAATTCTTCATCCGTCAGATTTACCACCTGCGCCATCGCCTTCGGCACATGGGCTACCCGCTGTTGCAATTCGCGGCCTTCATCCGTAATGGAAATAATGACGGTTCGTTCATCTTCTTTGGAGCGCGTCCGTGTTAAAAAGCCTTTAGTTTCCATTTTACGCAGTAATGGCGTAAGCGTTCCCGAATCGAGATATAAATACTCGCCCAGGGACTTTACATTCAAATGGCTGTGTTCCCACAAAACCATCATCACAATATATTGCGTATATGTTAAATTTAAAGGTTCCAATAACGGCTGATAAGCTCTTACAATCTCCTTCGCACAGGCGTACAAGGGAAAACACAACTGATTCTTTAGAGCCAGTTCCTCTATATTTGTATCTATCAAGGTTTTTCTCCTTATCTCAATTAATTAGTTCACAATATAATTCTATACAATGCGACAACCCCTGTCAAGGTGAGTGCCTCGGCTGAAGAGAGTAACCTGCTCATCTTCCAAACGTCTAGTGCTTCGCCCCCATACATCCGGCTGTGTCAAAAAGAAAAACACCTTTTAGCATCAGCCCGCACTTTTACCATAAAAAGTAAATGCAGATTGTACCACTCAAAGGTGTTTTATAACTTCAAACGTTCTTTTGATATACCGTATCGCTATTTACTTTTTACTACAGTACCGTCCGTTACCATTGTCTTCAATTAGGCCGGTGTACTCTTACCGGTTACGTCAGCGGAAGTGTCGTCAGTGGCTGTCTCATCGGCAGTTTTGCCTTCGGCCGAGTGAGCCTCTTCATCATCTTCTGAATCATCAGATACATCAAACTTTTTGTCCAACACATCCTGCAACGTTAACTTTTCCATATATTCTTTGAATTGAGCCTGCATATGTTCCCATAAAGGCAAGGTCATACAAGTCTTGCTGCGTGGACATTGGTTTACTTCATCTTCCAAGCAAGCTACGAGAGCAATAGAATCTTCCGCAGCGCGCAAAATATCATAAACCGTGTAATCTTTCGGCTCCATCGACAAGCGATAACCGCCGTATTTACCACGTACACTCTTTACATAACCGGCCGCGCTCAAGCGTGCTACAATGCCTTCTAAATATTTATCGGAAATACGCTGACGTTCCGCAATTTCGCGGATAGACACGTTCTTCTTAGTACCATGTTCTGCAAGGTCAACTAATACGCGTAAAGCATAACGACCCTTAGTTGAAATTTTCATAGTTCATATACCTCTTTCACAGTAGGAATTACTAAATTCATTATATCACAAGATTTATCCCCTATCAAAGAGGGGGAATTAAAATTCCTCGCCACATTTCTTTGATTTACTTCCTACTTTTTTGAATTACCTTGCTAATTATCGCTATTTATCTTGCTAATTACGTCTATTTACTTTGTGAATTTTCTCTATTTACCTCTCTACTTTTCTGATTTACCATGATACAATAGGGGTGAATTTATAATTCTAAAACATATAGGAGGTCACATATGTTAGAAAAACTGTTTGCGCTCAGCGAGCGTAATACAACGGTGAAAGGTGAAATTATCGCCGGTTTAACCACCTTTATCACCATGGCGTATATTCTTTTCTTGGCGCCGAATCTACTCAGCATCGCCGGCATGGATAAAGACGCGGTCCTCATCGCCACTGCATTAGGCGGCGGTATCGTAACGATTGCCATGGGGCTCCTCGTTAACTATCCGATTTGCTTGGCACCGGGCGTAGGCCTGCTCGCCTTTTATACCTTTACCGTCGTACTCGGTATGGGCGTCGCTTGGCAAACCGCATTGGGGGCCGTATTTATTTCCGGTATTGTTTTCCTCATTTTGACCCTCACTACGGTGCGTCAACACATTGTTGAAGGCATTCCGGCGTCTATGAAAATTGCCATTACCGTCGGTATCGGTCTTTTCATCACCATTATCGGTTTGAAATTATCCGGTCTCATGGCCATTACCTTATCCTTGTCCCCGGACAGCTTGGCCCAAGTGATTGCCACCAAAGGCCATTCCACACCGGGTTCTTCGGAAACCATCCTTACCTTAGGTAACCTCATGGATCCGCAAGTAGCTTTGGCCCTCTTCGGTCTCGTTTTTACAGCCCTCTTGATGGCCCGCAACGTATAAGGCTCCTTCATTATCGGCGCCGTTGTTACCAGCATCTTGGCGTATGCAACCGGTAATGCCCAATTACCTGAAAACTTCTCCATTATCGCAGTGCCTGATTTCAGCAAAGCCGCTTTCTTCCAATTAGATATCGGCAGCGCCATGAGCATGGGTCTCGTAACCATTATCTTCTCTTTCACCTTCGTTGAATTATTCGACTCCATGGGTACCTTAATCGGAACAGCCACTAAAGCAGGCATCGCTAATCCTAAAGAAGGTAAATTCCCGGGACTTGGCAAAGCCATGACCGTCGATGCCGTCGGCGTAAGCTTCGGTGCCCTTTTAGGGGCCAGCACCATTACCGCTTTCGTAGAAAGTGCGGCCGGTGTCGGCGCCGGTGGTCGTACCGGTTTAACCGCCGTTACTTGCGGTATCTTGTTCCTCTTGGCATTACTCTTTGCACCGTTAATCACCCTCGTGCCAAACTGTGCAACAGCTCCAATCTTAATCTTAGTGGGTGCCTTGATGATGGAACCGATTCGCGACATCGATTTCTCCGATTGGACCGAAGCCTTCCCGGCTTTCATGGTAATCGCTTTGATGCCTTTCACTTACAGCATCGCTAACGGCATATCTGCCGGTCTTATCATGTACCCACTTCTTAAAATCGTTGCCGGTCGTACCAAAGAAGTTCACTGGATTATGTATCCGTTGGCCATCATCGTATTGATTCGTTACATTTGGTACTAAGATTTTTTGAAAAAAATCGTCAAAACAATCTAAAAACAGCTCTTTAGGCTAAATAGAAGACTTATCTCTGATTCCGCATCATTGTAAAACGATGTGACAGAGATAAGTCTTTTTTATGCTTCAATATCGTGAAAACCAACTACCAAGGTCAGTACAAAACTCAGCCCAAAGGCAATGCCTAAAGCTGTCAAATACCACATAAAAGATGGTCCCATGAATACCGGTAACGTAGTGACCGCCGGAATGGCAAAGGAAGGGGCACTTACTTTGAAAAAGCCTGCCAAGGCTCCACCTAAACCACCGGCCACGCAGGCACAAACCATAGGTCGTTTCAAACGCAAGGTAACCCCGAATACAGCCGGTTCCGTAACACCCAGTAAGGCGATCAAACCTGCTGAAAAGGCTTCCGTCTTAAATACCTTATTTTTACTGCGCAAACATGGCCGTACCAAATAGCGGCATCAACGTATCAAAACCGTATACGGCCACGTTATTAATGGCAATCGGGAAAAAGCCCCATTGGAGCCCCAACATGCCGATAAACGGTTGCACCGTCCCCACAATAAGACCAGCTATCAACGGACTGAGTCCATAAACTAATTCATAACCGCCGCCCAATAAGGCTCCTAACCAAGTACCGATAGGTCCTAAAATAACTAAGGTAAACGGTGTCATCACGATAATACAAAGGGGTGGTGTAAATAACCCGCGAACCGCTTCAGGAAAAATCTTTTTACCCAACGTTTCTACATATTGCAAACAATATACGGCCAGCAAAATCGGAATTACCGACGAGGGGTACATAACCTGCCCCACGAGCCAGCCGAATAAATCAGGACCTTGCCAGGTCGAAGCGGTAGTCCCCGCCGCTGCAGTCTGACCATCACTCACAGCACCCAAGCTCCCCACACCGTTTGCCAAACTCTGGACTAATGCCTCTACAGACTCCATACCGCCTGCGCCGGGTGATTTCATGAGCTGCGTCACATCCGGATACACCAACACACAGGCCAGCAGCATAGCTGTAAAAGGATCCGTATTAAACCGCTTCGCCGCCGTATAGGCCAAGAACACCGGTATAAAGTAGAAGAACGCATCGCTCATGGCATTTAGAATTACATAAGTACTCGAACCTTCCGGCACCAAGTGATTTACGGTGAGAAGAATAAAAATCCCTTTTAAAATACCGGTCGATACCAATAAGGCAATAATCGGTAAAAACAGGGCTGATAGAAGATCTATCGCCCCGTTGGCAAAGCCTTTAAGTCGCATATATAGTGAAGTCGTAGCAGACATGAAATACTCCTTTAGATTGAATCTTTGAATATATTTATTGATTATGTATATCAAATTAAACCAATATAAGTATAACAAAAGAGAGCCCTCTCGACAATTGATATGCTCCCTTTTAGGTAGACACAAGAAA
>NZ_HF986145.1:0-5153 GCF_000431435.1 Veillonella sp. CAG:933 | reverse complement strand
AATAAAAGTCTAACTTTTTGGGGTCACTACATCACTACGGTCTTTTTTCAATATCCGAGTCTTTTAATCTATGCTAAATCATATAGCTATTCAATATTATCTATACACTACTAAACACCATTACTTAACTTCCAGCTGCAACATCATGCCGTTTTCTTCATGTTCCAAGATATGGCAGTGAACCATGAATACGCCAGGTTTAGTGAAGTGAAGTCGGATACGTACGTGTTCGCCCGGATCTACCTGGATAGTATCTTTAAGACCTTTTTCAGCAGCATCTACGGGGCGACCGTTGCGGGACAAGACTTCGAACTGAACACCGTGTACATGGAACGGATGCATCATGCCCATCATGCCCGGATCTGCATTAGATACGTCCCAGATTTCAGTAGAACCCAATTTGCTGGTGAAATCAATACGACCCATGTCGAATTTTTTACCGTTAATCATTACGTTTTGAGCCATGCCGGACATAACGATAGATTTATCGGCCGGTTTCGTCAAGTCATCGGACGCATTCATATTGTTATAGTTCCAAGCGGCCATGTCCGTGTTTACTTTAGCTTCGGCCGTTAAGGTATCGGCCCCACGTTTGAAGTTCAATACATTGGCTGTACCGTTAGTACCGTTTGTAGTTACCAAGCTTGGCAAGGCGTCTTTATATTTTGAAAAATCAACCAACACTTCGACACGTTCACCCGGGGCAATCGTAATGGATTGTTTAGGTACCGGCCAAGGTAAGATGCCACCGTCACCGGCTACTTGCATCATAGGACTCATGTCGGACAACTGTAAGGTATAGGTACGCGCATTGGAACCGTTCAATAACCGAAGACGAACCATGTTGGTTTTCACATCAAAGTATGGATTAATAGTACCATTTACAACGAGGGTATCACCATATACGCCGTCGGCATTATAGTCTTTCTCATAATCCCATTGGTTATCGGCCGTGAAGTTGCGTTCCTGAATGGCCACCGGGATATCGTCAACACCATAAGTATGCGGCAAGTTCAAAGCGCCTTCTTTGTTGTCATCTACGTAGATGAAACCGGCTAAGCCTTTATATACCTGGCTGGCCGTTAAGCCCATGGCATGCGGATGATACCAAGCTGTATTGGCTGACTGATCAACGGTAAACTCAACTTCGCCGGTGCCACCGTTAGCGGCAATCGGATAATGAGGACCACCATCAACATCGGAGCGAACTACCATGCCATGCCAGTGATAGGTTGTTTTTTCAGGTAACTCATTCTTCAATTTAATGGCTACTTTTTCGCCGTGTTTCATGTATAAAGTGGTACCGAGTACGCTGCCGTTATAGCCATATGTATCGGTAAGGGCACCGTCTTTAATGGCTGTTTTCCCTTCTTGAGCCGTTACTTCAAGGTGACGCACACCGTTTTCATCTACTGTCCCTTTTTGCATAGGGGGTATAGCCAACGGTTTTGCAGCTTGTTGTACTTGCTTCAAAGCGGGCACATCATCAACGCCGTGCATGTGTCCCATCATGCCCATCATGCCGTTCATCGAATTAGTAGCCGTCATGCCCATCATACCGCCATTCATCATGCCGGACATCATGGAGTGCATGGAGTTGCTATCCATGGAATTTTGGCCATTCATCATAGAATGCATAGAGCTGTTATTCGCGGAACTCTGATTGTTCATCATGTTATTGACCATGCCGCCCATCATAGAACTCATGTTAGCCGTCATATTTTGGCTGTTTGTAGCGGTCGCGCTATCGTAGCAACAATCATTGGTCGTCACTGTATCATGAGCAGATACAATGGCTGTCCCGCCTGTTATCGCTACTGCCACCAATAAAGCTTTCATATAATTTGAATACTTCTTCATTTCACCGTCTCCAATACTTACATTTTAACTACAACACATTTTAAATATTTCACCTGAAAACCAGGATATATGTATGCCTATACCAATACCGATATATACTTGATTTTGAAATAGTATATACCCCATACCGGTATATTAGGTTTTTTACCATGTAATCATACCATGATTGTAGGAAAGACTCAACACGGGGGTATATTAGGGTACATCTGTCTTTTGAGGCTAGTCTTTTTTATATTTTATGAATAAAAACCTCCTAATATTAGCTCTCATATCTAATATTAGGAGGTTGATTTATAATTTTAATATTGGAGTTTTTTTAATGTAAGTGTTTCAAAATGCTCGACAAGTTGCCTACTATTTTGGCTGATATTCACTGTTAATTTTATTCCAAAACGCTGTATGATGCGCTTCGTTAAATTCATTTTCGCTCATATAGGAATTCGGCAAAGTGAAGGTCATATAGTTTTGTTTCTTTGGATCATAGGTTGGCCACTCAGACTGCTTATTAATTTCACCGGCACGCGCCCAAATTTGAACCATTTGATTGGCTAACTTTTGCTGTTCCGGATTTAAAGCCGTAGATTGAATGGAACTGCCGTTAAATCCAGGGAAGATGTACGGTAATTCATAAGTATGCGATGCTTTTTGCGGGAAACTCGTTACCAAATAAGACGGCGCCGTTTCATCAGCAAACACATAAGCATACACCGGAATCTGATTATAGAGCACATCATTTATGCGTTGCATCGAAGAAGATAACCATGCATCGGTAATCAAAGGGGCAAATGCTTCAGCGTAAGAGTCATATTGCTCCGGTGGATACTCTGCCATAATAGCTTCTTTGAGGCCCGGTCTGTCGCCCAATAAATTTACCAGCCAATCTAATTGAGCCATATACCCTTCACGATCCATGGCTTTCCCGGTCAAAGTTTCCGGTAAGCCGGCAAAGAAATTACCTTCCTGCTTAGTAACACCATTAATAAGGGTTGCTTTATTAAAACGGCCGTTTTTAAATGCTTCCATCGAACGTTCTGGTATGTACTCACCATCCACCATGAATGTCATCAACATATACGGCGTCTGGGTGCGAAGAATTTGTTCCGTCGATAAGCTTCTAAGCTGTTCGGCCGTAGCATCTTTTAAACCATTGGCTTCGGCAAAGGCAATCCCTTTCGCCTCAGCTTCCGCTATACTGTTCTGCGTAAAGGCAGCCGTCATAGTTGATGTATTACCACTCATGGAAATAACCTGCTGGAATTTACCGGCTGAGTGCGGATTTACCATGGCTGTTAAAACACTTTCACCACCGGAAGACTCGCCGGCAAGTGTAACGTTTTGTGGATCCCCACCAAATTGACTGATATTTTCTTGTACCCAGGTGAGTGCCATATCCTGATCCATAAGGCCGTAATTGCCGATAGCATGGCCTTCGGCATCAATGGCCGGGTGGGCAAACAATCCAAAAATACCTAAACGATAATTTATCGTTACTACTATGGCGCCCTCTTTTGCTAGGGCCGTCGGATTATAATCCTGCGAAGCGCCAACTTTTAAGCCGCCCCCGTGAATCCAGACAAACACCGGAAGTTTCTCATTATTGGCTTCTGCCTTAAGGCGGGCCGCTTCGTCAACAAACACATTAAGATATAAAGCATCTTCGCTGCCACCGGCGGTGGCAAATACGCCTAAATCACTATTCTGTGCAAACTGACTTTTATACTCGGTTGCATCATAAACGCCCTCCCAAGCTTTAGGTGGTTGCGGCGGACGCCAACGAAGTTCGCCTACCGGTGGCTGAGCATAGGGAATACCTTTATAGCTCTCAATGCCATTTTCGATTGTCCCTCGCAAAAGACCTGTGTTAATGCGCACGATAGGTGCCGACTGCTGCACCGCCGTGGTCGCTAAATCGGTTACTGCTACCGACGGTGCCCCATTAGTAACAACGACATCGGCCGCCGTGCTGAAACTAAATTGACTTGCTAATAAAACTGCTAAACCTAGTTTACTTAAGTTTCGCCATGCTTTCTTTTGAAATAAATTCATTGTATCACTCCTCTCTGATAACAGTGTAACCGATTTAACATTGACAGAGAAGTTTCCATTTTTTACAATAGATGTAACTAAAAGTTTCTACTTATTATATGCCGATAACTTTTACACCCTACGCTTTATTAGTAACAGTCTTATCTTAAATCAGGTAAAAAGACGTATGTATGCATCGTTTTTCAAAATAAGGAGATCTTATGTACAACAAAGATTTAGATATTTTTAAAGCAGTTGCCGAAACAGGAAGTTTCTCCAAAGCAGCACAAAAGTGTTTTATTACTCATACAGCAGTCATTAAGAAGATGGGCAATCTGGAAACGCACTTTGGCGCGACTTTATTCCATCGTTCGACGCGAGGGGTCACCTTAACAACGGAAGGACAAATACTATATCATCACACGTTAGAGATAATGGACTTCGCTAGTAAAGCAATTGCAGAAATAGAGGCGGTCCAACATAAGAAACATCCGATTCTCCGAATAGGCTGTTCCTTTATGTATCCCATCGATCCATTCATACTCCTTTGGAATCGTAATTTATCGGTAACGGCAAATATGCAGTTTAGAATTATTCCCTTTAGTGAAGATGAGTCTTATAAGAAACTACTTAATAATAAATTTGACTGTATTATCAGCCCCTACAATCATTTTCGCGCTACCGATAATATTTCAATTCTCCCGTTAGGCTCGTATCACTTTTGCTTGGCCGTACCCATACAGCACCCATTACACGGCCTATCGCAATTATCTTTTAAAGATTTAGAAGGTCATCGCTTGCGCATGATGATTACCGGCATCAGTCCTTTAAACGACAATATCCGTAACCATCTGGTAACGCATCACCCACAAATTAACATCGTAGATATTCAGGACCACTACAATATGGATACCTTCAACGATTGTGCCGAAAGCGGAGACATATTACTGTCCTTAGACTGTTGGCAACAGATTCACCCGGCCCTTCTGTCTATTCCTTTGGAAGAATCCTATGAAATGCCATATGGTCTAATTTATTCTAAAGAAAGTCCACCTAATGTTCTTTCGTTTTTGGAACAACTAAAAACTGAGTAAACATCGATGTCAACCCCCCTATCAACAGCTAATAAGGGGCGATCCCAATGACAGTCCTCTAAGTATTTCAACACACAAAAACACCCCGTGACCTAAGCCACGGGGTGTTTTGATTTGTTAAGCTATAATGCTAAACTTAAATTAGGGTTATAGGACATTTTGAGTTGGTAATTT
>NZ_HF986144.1:0-1091 GCF_000431435.1 Veillonella sp. CAG:933 | reverse complement strand
ATATAGTGCAGATGAGGAAGCAGCATTAAAATCTAATATGGTTGAACAATTGCTTAGTGGCAGTCAACCTATTACCAGATATGATGAATGGCAATCTTTTCAAACACTTAGAACAGAAGCTAAAACAATTGGCAAACAAATATTTAATATTTAATTATGGTAATTAAAGTAAAATATAATGGGGAATGGGTTAAAATACCATACTTAAGTAGTGATCATGGTCGGGAACTAGTAGAAGAAGCACCTAAAGATGGTTCACAGTACGCTAGACAAAATGGTATATGGTCTGTAGTAAATATACCAGAAGTTGACTTTACTGAGGTATATAATGCTATTGATACTAAAGTTGATAAAGTAGAAGGTAAGAGTTTAAGTACTAATGATTATGTTACTGCAGATAAAACTAAAGTTACAAACATCAATGAAGTAATTGAAGCTGCTACTAAGAATATTACAGCAACAGATATCTCTATTACTCTGGATAAAAGGAACTTAGTAACCAATGCAGTAGAAAATATAGAATTAAATCTTCCTGCATCTACTACAGCTTTAGCTGGTTTGATGTTGCCTTCAGATAAGACAAAATTGAATGGTATTGCTGCTGGTGCTGAAGTAAATGTTAATGCCGATTGGAATGCTACAGAAGGAGATGCATTTATATTGAATAAACCAACATTGGCTACAGTTGCTACATCTGGTAGTTACAATGATCTTACTAATAAACCCACCATACCCACTGTGGATGTTAACAAAAAATATGTAGATGATAAATTAGCTACTAAAGCTGATTTAGCGGATTATACGGTATTTGACATCTTCATGAAAGTGGCAAACGGTGATACTCCATCTATATCTCAAGAAGACTATAATACATTACTAGAGAAGATTCCAAACGGTTTTGTTAATACACTTCCAATTAGAGATAATGGTGTGTATATATCGAGTCTTTTTGGCGGATATAACACCAATGGTGATAATTCTATTTGGTTTTATGCGCAACAAACTATGGGGGTTAATCATTGTTCTATACAAATGTGGATACGTCAGAATTTAGATGTGGAGACTCAGGTTAATAATGATTATTTAATTCC
>NZ_HF986143.1:0-7690 GCF_000431435.1 Veillonella sp. CAG:933 | reverse complement strand
AAAGCCACACACACTTTTTGTCCTATAAGCCTTTAATTATGAAAACAGCTCTCCTTGTTGTGGTTAAGACCACGCCGGGAGAGCTGTTTGTTATTTTACAACGCGCATCATGAAAATGGGGATTTCTTCGTATTGTAAACTCATATCTTGTTGTACATAGGGGCGTACATCGGGCACGAGACTGACTTCGTGAGCCCCCAGTTGTTTGCAGGTTTTTAAGTCCCACGCCGGACGGTTCTCTTGGCTGATGGCGAGACTGTTTTTAATGGCCGTGCATTCATCGAGAATCTGACTGTCCACATTGGCATGAACGTGACCTTCATTGCGGGCAAAGGTCGTTTGGCCGTAGTCGGAATCGAAGTTGAGGATGACGCCCTTTGGTTTTAGGACGCGGAGCCATTCACTGTAGGCCGCTTTCGGATCCGGTAAGGTCCAGGTGAGATTACGGCTCAAGACGGCATCAAAGGTACCAGCTTCATAACTGAGCTTAGTAGCGTCCATTTTTTCAAAGGTCGCCGTGCTGTGAAAGGTGGCGGCGTTTTGACGGGCGTGATTCACCATTTGCTGCGACATATCGATGCCCGTTACCGTATGACCGTGATGACAGAGCAAGAACGTAAAAAAGCCGGTGCCCGTGCCTACATCAAGGATGCGAATCGGTCGCTCCAAGGGGATATGCTGAGCCAATAAGGCATGCCACGCTTTGGCATTGGGGCTTTTTAGTTCTTGAAGGCGCAGCTCGTTAAAAGCATCGCTTCGTTTATCCCAGTAGGATTCAATTCGTTCTTTTATATTCATGACAGACTCCTGTTTATTAATTCTTATCGTGTTTCATAATGGCCGGAGCTTAGGCCGGTCTTTACTAGCGGCAAAATATTTCTATAGAACAGTATAGAGGAAAATCAAGCGAGATATAAGCGGGGGTGGGGGTTATTTTTGAAAAAAGTATCCCCTAGGTGGGCTTTTCAAAGTGATGAATAGTAGGTACACTAATATGAAGAAGATGAATAATGGGTACTTTGGTACCGATAAGTTCAATAACTATGCCCTTAAAACCGGCAGCATATATTAAATCACTAAAAAATAGGGTTCGTTTGAGGAGGTGCCGTGATGACAGAAGATAAAGAAAGAGCTAAGCAATCTGCGCTTGCTTTACCTCATAGCCAACATTCATCATGGCGTACAGGTATTAAATACGGGCAACCTATTTTGCAGGTAATCGGAGTGCTGTGGGTAGTAGCGACCCTTACCTTCGGCTTGATGCAACTCACTAATGATGATGTGGTGGATCAAGTCTTTTCGGGGCAGCAGAGCTTATCTATTGAGGCTCAAGCTGAAAAAAGGGCTGAACTGGGCTTAACGGCGCCTATATGGTTGCAATATGGCCGCTGGCTTTGGGGCGTCTTACAGGGCGATTTTGGCCAATCTATGGTAACCGGAGAAGCAGTCAGTTCTTTGTTGTGGTCAAAACTGCCGGCAACGCTCCTTCTCATGGGTGCGGCTATAGGGGTTACTCTGTTAATAGCTGTGCCGACAGGCTTATGGACGGCACACCAAAAGGGCCGTATAGGCGATAAATTGGTGCGCAGCCTGACCTTATTCGGTAATACGACGCCCAATTTTTTTACCGCCTTATTGCTGCTGTATGTGGTAGCCCTAAAACTAAACTGGTTACCGGTTATTGCCCGTCATAATGAACCAACGGCGCTCATTCTGCCGACAATTACTTTGGTTTGGTCCATGAGTGCCAAGTATATTCAACAAATAAGAGCCTTGGCCTTGGATGAATTAAGTAAGCCATATATTATGGGACTTCGCACCCGTGGTCTTAGTTGGTACACGATTTTCGCCCGGTATGTTCTGAGAGCTATTGCGGCCCCCGTTGTAGCCTTGGTGGCATTATCTTGCGGTTCTTTACTGGGCGGCGTAACCATTGTGGAGACCATATTCATGTGGGACGGAGTCGGCAAAATGGCTTTTGATGCTATTACGGCCAGGGACTACCCCGTGTTACAGGCCTATGTGCTTTGGTTGGCAGCCCTTTATATTTTACTCAATTGGAGTGCGGATTTTTGGCAAAAAAGGCTGAATCGCCGTTATGCGAAGGAGGCCGATTATGAAATATAACTTGGACGGCAAACAGGGCGTTAAGCGGTTTGGCAAGCAGGTCATTAAGCGGTTTGACAAGCAGGGCGTTAAGCGGTTTGGCAAAATACAGTGGCTATTATGGGGCGGCCTTGGCGTGATGATTTTTATGTTTGTTGTGGCGCCGGGGCTTTGGCCTTTTGACCCTTATGAGCAGGTGTTAAGCGAAGTACTGCAAGGGCCTGACGCTTCCCACTGGTTGGGGACCGACCAATACGGACGGGACATGGTAGCCCGTATTCTGGCCGGTGGGCGGGTTACGGTAGGTTTAACCCTTGCTATTACGGTGACGATTGCCGTAATGGGAACGCTGTTGGGCATTATGAGTGCTTATATGGACGGTTTTATGAGTCGCCTTATTACGCTCTTTATTAATGTGGCGCTGGCCGTACCGTCACTGGTGTTTGCTTTAGCGATTGCCGCCGTATTGGGCGGCGGCATGGGCAACGCGGCGTTGGCCCTTATTTGTGTGGCCTGGCCGAAATATGCGCGGCTCGCGCGCAGTTTGACCCTGCAGGTCAAAGCAGCACCGTATATCAAGATAGCGAGCTTACAAGGGCAGACGAAGTGGGGTATTTTTTATTATCACATCATGCCGCAAATTGCGGGGCCTTTGGTGGTGACGGCGGTGCTCGATATCGGTGTGATTCTCATGGAACTGGCAGGGCTGTCCTTTTTGGGTTTAGGGGCTATGCCGCCTATGGCAGAATGGGGCAGTATGCTCAGTCTAAATCGGAGCTTATTGCAAACTGCACCGTGGCTTCTTCTGGCGCCGGGTGGCGCTATCGTTGTGACGGTGGCGTATTTTCACTATGTCGGTGAAAACTTGCGACAATATTTTGATAAAATATAAGGCTTATGTGTATGATTGATTTTTGAGAAACGCTAAGGCTTGTGTGTATAAGTTTTTGAGAAACGCTAAGACTTGTGTGTAATCGTTTTTTTACAGGAAGGTTTGTAGTTTGCTCATTAAGCCGTACGGTGAGGTATTCGGCTATTTGTGGTTGGAGGTTTAGGGTATGAATGAGAGCAGATGCGGTAAGCAGCAATTAAAAGGTTTGAGGCGTCTTATGGCGGTTATTGCCTGTGTCTTTATGGCCGTGGTAATCAGTGGTTGCGGCAGCAGCAATACCGATGGGGGCGGTAAAGTGTTACATTACGGCACGACAGCCTATGGGCCGGCTATGGAAAATGCCGGTTTAAATCCTCATGAGGCGTATCAAGGCTGGAGCGCCGTTCGTTACGGCGTAGCGGAAACGTTGGTGCGTTTTAATGATGCGATGGAAGTAAAACCGTGGTTGGCCGATTCGTGGCAGTTTGTGGATGCTCATACGGTGAAGCTGCACATTCGGGATAAGGTGACTTTTTCAAACGGGAAGCCTTTAACGGCTGAGGCGGTGAAGGCTAATTTTGAAGAACTTCTAGCCGTGCATGACAGGGCGCCTAAGGATTTAGGCATTCAGTCGATGGTGGCTGACGGTCAAAATCTTACGATTCAATCGTCTAATCCGGCTACCGTGCTTTTGACCTATTTGGCGGATCCGTATAGTGCTATTATTGATGTGTCTGAAAAACCGAAAGACGGTTTATATGTGGGGACGGGGCCGTTTAAGGCAACGAATATTACTGAAAAATCGGTAAGCCTCGTGCGCAATGACTCGTATTGGGACGGTAAACCAAAGCTTGATGGGGTTGAAGTCGTACGTATCACGGAAGGCGATACCCTTACTATGGCGCTCCAAAAGGGCGATATTGATGCGGCTCAGGGCTTACCTTATAACAGCTTGGAGTTATTTAAGGATGCCTCGGCTTATACTATCAGCTCGATGCCTACTTCCAGGGTTTATCAAGTGGCCTTTAATTTCAACAGCTCCGCTATGCAGGATAAGGCAGTTCGTGAAGCCATCGCCATGAGTATCGACAAAACTCAGTTTGCTAAGGTGCTTTTGAAAGGGAATGGCGTGGCGGCAGTAGGTCCGTTCCCGGAAAATACGGCGCTCGGACATATGAAAGTAACGGCGCCAAGCTTTAATATTGAAGCCGCCAAAAAAATACTGGCCGATGCCGGTTATCGTGATATGGACGGTGATGGTTATGTCGATAAAAACGGTCAGCCCTTGACCGTGCGTTGGCTTACGTATACGTCGCGCCAAGAGTTGCCGGTTTTGGCAGAAGCCGCTCAAGCTACGCTTAAACAGGTTGGTATTAAAGTCGAAGTCAATGCTACCGATGCGTATCGCAGTGTATTAAAACAAGGGAACTTTGACGTATTTGCAAAGGCCTTTGTAACAGCGCCAACTGGTGAAGGTTCTTATTACTTTAAGACCAATGCACTGGCCGGTGCGGTGGACAATGTGGGAAACTATAATAGTCCCGCGATTCAGGAATTGATGGCACAACTCGATCAAACAACGGAGCCGGCTCAGCGTCAGGCGATTTTTCAAACAATGACACAGACCGTGCTTGATGATGCGGCGTTTATTTATGTGGCTCATCTTAAAATGAATCTTGTTATGAAACATAAAGTGGTTAACTTTAAAGCGTCGCCGACCGATTATTATGAACTCAACAAAGATGTAGATATGTAAGAAATGTAGATATGTAAACAATATAGACATGTAAAAAATGTAGATATGTAAAAAGGTGCAGCTATGAGAGCTAACGGAAAGGGGGGGTGATGCGTTGACCGAACCGATGATTTTATTAAAAAACTTACAAGTTGCCTATGACGGGCAAACGGTCTTACAAGATATAAATCTTACTGTTGCAGCCGGTGAGGCAACAGTTATTGTAGGCCCTTCGGGAGCAGGCAAAACGACCATATTGAAGACATTATTGGGTTTATTGCCCAAAAATGCCCGGATTACGTATGAAACAGCTTCTTTATGCGGCGTTTCTTGGCCTAAATCCGAACAAGCTTGGCATGAGTTGCGAGGCCGACGCATCACTTATGTAGCACAAGGCGCCGTAAGCTCCTTTAGTCCTTTTTTTACAATTGAAGAGCAATGTCGTCATGTGGCAAAGGCTATTAATCTCGCTTGGGCTGAGGCCCGCAGGCGGATTGAAACTTTGAGCATCGCTCTGGATTTAGACCTTAACGTGTTGTCTTTATATCCCGCTGAATTGTCCGGCGGTATGGCCCAACGGGTGGCTTTATTATTTGCCTTACTCCCCAAACCGGATATTCTAATCGCCGATGAGCCGGCTTCGAGTTTAGACATGGTTCGTCAACTGCAAGTCGTAGAGCTTTTGAAAAAAGTGCAGCAATCGGAAGGGCTGACTTTGGTGTTTGTTACCCATCAACGGGAATTGGCAAACTGTATCGGTGACAGCGTATATGAATTGCAGGGCGGTCGTTTGCAATGTTTGCAGGACGGTCGTTTGCAATGTTTGCAGGGCGGTTATTTGCAATGTTTGCAGGATGGTCGTTTGCAAAATTTGAAGGACCCTGTGAAAGAGGGTAATCGTTCAGGGGCAATTAGCGTGGAAGACATCACTACGACTGACAAAGCGCATTGTACTGCCACAGCAACAGACGTTGCGGCGGCGCCGTTTTTAGCGATTAAAAATCTCCAAGCCTGTTACGAGACTGACACTAATTCTGTATTACATGATGTGAGTTTAACTGTTCACCGTGGTGAATGGGTGGCTTTGGTTGGTCTCAGCGGGGCCGGTAAGAGCACTTTGTTTCGCTGTTTACTGGGCTGGCAGGCCACTTTAAAAGGTGAGATTTTATATGATGAAAAGGAGCTCACCAATTATTCGCCCGCTGAGTTGGGCCAAATAGTCCAGCCTATTTGGCAGGATCCGCAAAGTTCTTTTAATCCGCGCCAAACAATCGGATGGAGCCTTGAAGAAGCTATGAAACATAAGCCGGTAAAGCCGGTAAAGTCGGAATCTTTGCAATCGTTAGGGGCACAAAATGTCAGGTTTTTATCGCAAGAGTGCACCATTTTAGGTGCAGCAGACAGGGCTAAGTTTTCACCAGCCGCAAGTTCTGCTTCAAACTGCGAAGAACAGGTGGCTACCCTCTTGGGGGCTGTGAATTTGCCAAGTTCATACAGCAAGCGCTATCCGCACATGTTAAGCGGTGGGGAATGTCAGCGAGCCGCTTTGGCGCGGGCTATTGCCAATAATCCGTCCTTACTTTTGTGTGATGAAATGACATCTGCTTTGGATGGTCAAACGCAAGCGGAAGTATTAGCCGTATTGAATGATTTAAAACAAAAAAATCAGCTCGCCGGTTTAGTCATTACCCATGACTTGACGGTAGCTGAATCTTTATGTGAACGCATATATTTATTGGCTGAAGGGCGCATTGTGGAATCGGGGACGGTGGCAGCTGTTTTAACCAATCCTCAATCAGAGTTGGGCAAACAATTGGTAGAAGCGCGTACATTACTTAAGAGGTAAATACTAAAACTGCATTTCCATAGTTAAAACTGTATTACCATTGTTTTACAATACCATAGTTTTTACAATACCTTAGTATTTTACAATAAGACATTTTGTGCAATATGTTATAATAAATCTATAACAGACGAAACAAGGTGGTGATTACGTGGCGCAAACGGAGCACGATAGATTACATGAATTAGGCATTGCCCACAATCATGAGGCGATGCATGAACATATACACGGCCATGAACATTCTCATGAACACGCTCATACAGATGAAAACGCTCATGGACATACGCATTCGCACACGCAGACTAAGGCGGTATTGAATCGTTTGTCACGTATTATCGGTCATTTGGAATCGGTAAAGCGGATGGTGGCGGATGGACGCGACTGCAGTGAGGTGTTGGTGCAACTGGCCGCGGTTGATTCGGCAGTGAAAAGTGTGAGCCGCGTTGTCATGAAGGACCACATTCAGCATTGTATCGTTGATGCGGTAAAAGATAATGATACGGAAACCCTTGATAAATTGAATGAAGCTATCGATCGGTTTATAAAGTAGCGAAGGCTATTTTTATAATAACTTTTGAATTTGATACTTGGCAGATTATTCACAAGGAGGTAGCAGTATGTCACGAGTTGTAATGCAGGCACATTTGAGAAATGAATTAACAAATGCTAAAAAGAGTCACACTGTATTTACGGATGTAGGCAAAGATGTGGGCGGTTTGGAAGAATCGTTTTCACCGGTTGAATTGTTAGCTGATACTTTTGCTTCTTGTGCGCTCTCCATTATGGGGCTTATCGGCGGTAAAATGGGTTATGATTTCGTTGGTGCCTATGCGGAAGTAGCCACTAATGTGAGCTCCGAAGAATTTAGAGTTAAAGAAATTAAAATTGACTTCCATTTACCGAAAGACATTAAAGAAGAAGACCGCAATAAAATCGAAACCTTGCTTCATGAAAAATGTATTGTCGGCCGTAGCTTGAATGATGATGTAATACAGACTGCTACGTTTAACTATGACGTGTAGGGTTGTTTGAACAGAATATTCGGTTAAGTTGTAGTTTGCCCTTGCTTGAAATTCAGGCAAGGGCTTTTTTTGGGCTTATAGTGATCTGCACCCATTTTCTTGGACAGAAGTAA
>NZ_HF986142.1:0-17977 GCF_000431435.1 Veillonella sp. CAG:933 | reverse complement strand
ATATAAAATAACTAAAAGGAAATAAACGAACGGA
The DNA here is from genome assembly GCF_000431435.1 of Veillonella sp. CAG:933. Classification (NCBI taxonomy): domain Bacteria; kingdom Bacillati; phylum Bacillota; class Negativicutes; order Veillonellales; family Veillonellaceae; genus Veillonella; species Veillonella sp. CAG:933. Next base: position 17,943 of record NZ_HF986142.1, on the reverse strand, counting down.
AAGTGAGATTATCAAAATTATTGTAAAGTTTATTTCCTTAAGAAAGAAGAGGAGATTATGGCTTGGATTAAATCATTTCTACAGTCTCCTTCAGCCGGTGGGATTTTATTACTTATCTCAGCTGCACTGGCAGTCGGAGTAGCAAACTCATCACTGGCAGAACAGTATTTTATGTTCTTAAAACTACCGTTGGGACCATTCCCGGTTGATTTGTGGGTTAACGATGTTTTAATGGCCATATTCTTCTTAGGCGTTGGTCTTGAAATTAAGCATGAAATGATTTACGGTGAATTAAATACGAATGCGAAGCGTATTTTACCGACCATATGCGCTTGTTGCGGTGTTATGGTTCCGGCCATTATTTATTTCGCATTTAACCATGCCAACCCTTTATACCATAGAGGTTGGGCTATTCCGACAGCGACGGATATAGCGTTCTCCATTGGCGTAGTTTCTTTATTGGGGACGCGCGTTCCGGTAGCCATGAAAGTATTACTTACTACATTGGCTGTTGTGGATGATTTGATTGCGGTTATTATCATTGCTGCCGTGTATACCGAATCTTTGTCATTTTTATTCATGGGATTGGCGGTAGTGATTTTTGTTCTCTTGATGATACTGAATAAAAGAGGGATTTTCCATCCTATTCCGTATATTATTCTCGGCCTCGGCTTATGGTACTGTATCTTTAGATCCGGTCTTCATGCGACATTGTCCGGTGTTATTCTGGCCATGACCATACCGTATCGGGCTAAATACAGCACGGGTCGTTTGATTTCACCGATAATGCAGTGGAACAATGCGTTAATCAAATGGATTACCTTCCTAATCTTACCGCTGTTCGGCTTTGTTAATGCCGGGGTATCCTTTGGGGACTTTACATACTCCGATTTATTCCATCCGGTTGTACTCGGTGTTTCTTTAGCACTCTTCTTAGGTAAACAAATTGGCGTATTTGCTACCGTATTTGTTTTAGTTAAAACTAAATTGGTTGACATGCCGGTTCATGCAACTTGGTCTCACGTATACGGCATTGCTCTTTGCTGCGGGATTGGCTTTACTATGAGCTTGTTCGTCGATTTATTGGCATTTCCGGCCGGTCATGCTCAGGAAATGGCGAAAGTCGGTATTTTCATGGGCTCCATTCTCTCCGGTGTGTTAGGGTATTTAGTACTTAGATTCTTAACGCCTGATGTAAGTGCCTTAGAACGGAAAGAAGATTAGTTTTATAGTAATTATTGATAGGTTGGTATTGGAGTTCCTACAGCGTTGTTGGGGATTTTAACAATATAAAATTGTATACTAAGAGGTTTATTGAAAATTTTCAATAAACCTCTTTATTTTATTGCCAGTTTTATTTTGAATAGGGTATACTAAGTAGTGCAGAGGAATTAGTTAAGTTAGCGCATCACCATAAATTATAAAATGTGATGAAGCTTATGAGAGGTTATGAATGTGTGAGAAAGTGAAGGAAACATATGGAGAGTCTTAAAAAAGTTTTTCAAGCGCCGGCTACGGGGGGCATTTTATTGCTGTTAACGGCAGTACTGGCCGTGCTCGTAGCTAATTCGTCGTTCGGTCCGCAGTACGAAGAAATATTGCATACGTACGTAGGTCCTTTATCCGTATCTCATTGGATTAACGATGTATTAATGGCCGTATTTTTCTTAGGCGTCGGCCTTGAAGTAAAACATGAAATGCTCGAAGGCGAGCTAAATACAAATGCTAAACGCTTGTTACCGACCATTGCGGCCGTATTCGGTGTTTTAATGCCGGCTTTGATATATACGTTTTTTACTTATAACCAAAGCGAATTGGTTCGCGGTTGGGCGATTCCGACGGCAACGGATATTGCCTTTTCCATCGGTATTATTTCCTTATTGGGATCGCGAGTACCGTTGGCAGCGAAAGTATTTTTGACAACCTTGGCCGTAGTTGACGATTTAATTGCCGTAATAATTATTGCCGCTGTCTATACACCTTCCTTAGAGTTTATGTACTTGGGTGGTGCGGTTCTTGTTTTTGTATTGCTCTTATTATTGAATAAAAAAGACGTAGTCAGCCCGTGGCCGTACATTATTCTTGGCGTAGCTCTTTGGTTCTGTATCTTCAAATCCGGTTTACACGCTACTTTGTCTGGTGTAATTTTAGCCATGACGATTCCGTCCAAAGTGTTGCGTAACGGCGTGGAATTATCGCCGTTAAATGATTGGCATGAGGCATTGGGCGGTTGGATTACGTTCCTTATCATACCGTTGTTCGGTTTTGCCAATGCGGGCGTTTCCTTTGGCGACTTCCAGTGGTCCGAACTTATGCATCCGGTTATTTTGGGGATTTCCCTGGGCCTTTTCGTGGGCAAGCAAATCGGCATTTTCGGTATCATGTTTGTTCTTGTTAAAACGAAGATTGTACCGATGCCTAAGCCACTTACGTGGAAACATGTTTACGGCGTATCCCTCTGTTGTGGTGTAGGTTTTACCATGAGTCTTTTCGTTAATTTATTGGCATTCCCGCCGGGCCATGCGCAGGAGATTGCCAAAGTCGGTATTTTCTTAGGTTCTATTGTATCCGGTATTTTCGGTTATATTATGCTTCGCTTCTTTACTCCGGAAGTGAAATTAACTGAACCGGAAGATCCGTTTTTCCATAAAAATCATTTAGTATAATCGTTTGAAACGATAACGATTGATGCTGGGACTGTTACTTTTAAGAAAGAGTAGCAGTCCTTTTAGTTTCCCCGTTGAGACATGCTAGGGTCAACTAAATATACGGCTAAATGAATAACTATATCGAAGATATTAATCGAAGTGGGAAAAAGCCCCGTTTATTTTGATTAAAGTGGTGATTATAATTGATAAAAGGGGGCGAATTTTGACAAAATTCCCAAAATAAAGTAAAATAGTATTGCATTTAGATACGAGGTGGAAATATTGAGAAAACTTAGAATAGTGACAGTTCTCTTAACGTTTCTAATGGCTTGTACTTCAGTAGTATTGGCTGATGTAGGACGCGGCGATCGCGGCAGCGAAGTACAATTTGTTCAGCGTTTGATGATAACGCAAGGGTACTTGGTTGATACAGCTGACGGTGTTTTTGGTAATAATACGGAATATGCAGTGCGCATGTTCCAAAAACAAAACGGCTTATCCGCTACGGGTAAGGTGGATAGCGACACCTTGGCAGCGATGAAAGAGAACAATAAGAAATTTGCAGCAGCACAACAGTCTCGCAATGTGCGCAATAGCGTAGAAGTGTCACGTTTTGGTGATCGAGGTCGCTCGGTTTCCGATTTGCAGGCTCGTTTAGCCCACAGTGGTTTTTCACCGGGTTCGATTGACGGTATTTTCGGCAATGGCACAGCCAATGCCTTAAAACGTTTCCAGAAGGCAAACGGATTAACCGTAACCGGTGAAGTGGACAGCAAGACAATGGAGCTCTTAGCTAAAGAGCGCGGTATTCCGACAGAGTATAAGAAGACGATGACGATGAATGCCACAGCCTATTCCGCATATGATCCGGGTAATTCTTCATATACGGCACGAGGCAATTTATTGAAACGTGGGTATGTGTCAGTGGATCCTGATGTGATTCCGTTAGGCACAGCGGTTTATGTCGAGGGCTACGGATATGCAGTCGCGGATGATACCGGCGGCGGTATTATTGGTAATCGTATCGATTTAGCCATGGATTCTCATGGCGAGGCCATAGATTTTGGTCGACAAACCGTTAAGGTTTATATTTTAGAATAAGAGAATAAGATTTTAGAGAAGCGTTAGTACTATGTATGAATTTACTTTTATGAATTCAATTATTTATTAACATCTAAAATGCAGCTAAAGAGGCTGTAACAAAAACGAGGATTCATTTCTTCGTTTAGGTTATAGTCTCTTTTGTTATTCAAAATACGGAATGGGCTAGTCGTAATGTTTGATAGGTAATGGATGTTTTGACTATCCACTCTTGAAAGATACTTGCAAACTACGAACGTTCAGATAAAAATTAACCTTGAATGTATGGATTTTTACCTTTAAAGTATGTATTTTCCGAACGTTTTGTGGTATCCTTAAAAGAGAACAAGGTTGTTGGCATAGTTGGCAACGTTATTTTTTTGTATAAGGAGGTATACAGTGGAAAAAGTGCGACGCGTTGAGCGCATGGTAGCGCTTACTAAACTGTTGGTAGATTCTCCGCAAGAATTGATATCTTTACGCTATTTTTGCGATTTTTTTGATATTGCAAAGTCCACACTCAGCGAAGATTTAAGTTCCGTGAAAACAGCTTTGCAACATTTTTCCTTAGGCACCTTGGAAACGGTGGCCGGAGTAGCCGGTGGTGTTCGCTTTATCCCGTATCGGCAAGGGGAGCGGGCCATGTCTGTCCTTCGTGAAGTACAGCAGCGTTTACAAGAACCGGACCGCGTAATTCCGGGTGGTTTCTTGTATATGTCGGATATTTTATATGATTGGCATATTGCCAGCCGTTTAGGCGAGATTTTTATGACTCGCTTTGCCGACCGGAACCCGGACTATATTATGACGGTAGAAACAAAAGGAATTCCGTTGGCGGTTATGGTGGCGCGAGCTTTTAACAAACCCCTTGTTATTGCGCGCCGTGACAGCAAGGTGACAGAAGGTTCGTCTATCAGTATTAACTATGTGACCGGATCGAATCGTCGCATTCAGACTATGTCGCTTACGAAACGGGCCATTCCGCCTAAATCCAAAGTATTGCTCATTGATGATTTTATGAAAGCCGGCGGTACGGCGAACGGCATGCGGGAGCTGGTTACCGAAATGGGCGGCACCGTGGTTGGTATCGGTGTACTGGTATCGACGCCGGATCCTAAAGTTGTAAAAGATTGCGAAGCACTCTTAATTCTTAATGGTGTTAATGAAGAAACACGCAGTATTGATATCGAACCTGTAAATTTAGAGGCTGATAAGGAGGCCTAATTGTATGAAACCTATTACATCTTTGATTTTAGCGGCCGGTAAAGGGACCCGCATGAAGTCTAAACTACCGAAAGTATTGCATCCCGTAGCGGGCAAGCCTATGGTGGAACGCGTACTTGAAACCGTAAAAACAGTGGGCACAGAACGCAATGTTGTAATTGTCGGTTTTGGCGGTGAACAAGTGCAGGCGTACTTGGGTGAGGCTGCTGAATTCGTGACCCAGACCGAGCAAAAAGGCACCGGCCATGCTGTTAAGCAGGCCAAACCTTTATTAGGTGATTACAAAGGGACCATATTATTGCTCTGCGGTGATACGCCACTCGTAACGCGTGAATCGTTGGAAGCGCTGTTAGCCGAACATGAAGCAACCGGTGCAGCGGCTACTGTGTTGACGGCTCATATGGCTGATCCGACCGGGTACGGCCGCATTATTCGCGAAGAAGGGACGGGTAAGGTTCTTCGCATTGTGGAACAAAAAGACGGCAAACCGGAAGAGTTGGCGGTACAGGAAATCAATACCGGTATGTATGCCTTTGACAGTGAGAAGCTATGGCCGTGTTTGGAACAGTTATCCGATGACAATGCGCAGGGCGAACTCTATATTACCGATGTGGTAGGTATTTTGGTAAATCAGGGTGACCGTGTAAGTGCCTATATGATGACCAACGAAGAAGAGTCGTTAGGCGTTAACTCCCGAGCACAATTGGCGGAAGCAGAACGTATTTTGCGTGAGCGCACGAACCGTCATTTCATGGACCTCGGTGTGACGATTATCGATCCCGCATCCACTTATATTGCACCGGAAGTTGTAATCGGTGCCGATACGGTAATTTTACCGGGGACCTTGCTTGAAGGGTCAACGGTTATCGGTGAAGGTTGCAAAATCGGACCACATAGTCGTTTAACCAATGTAAAGGTGGGCAACGAAGTGGTTATGCATTTTACCTATGCTCATGATTGTGAAGTAAAAGACGGTGCCGATATCGGACCGTATGTACATTTACGCCCTGATACAGTTATCGGCGAATCCGTTCATATCGGTAACTTTGTGGAAGTGAAGAACAGTATTGTCGGTAAAGGGACTAAATTCCCACACTTATCGTATATTGGTGACAGTGATGTGGGCAGCGGCGTTAATATAGGATGCGGTACAATTACGGTTAACTATGACGGCAAATTAAAACACCGTACTAAAATCGGTGACGGTGCTTTTGTGGGCTGTAACTCTAATTTGGTAGCCCCGGTTTCGGTAGGTGATTACAGTTATATCGGCGCCGGTTCCACCATTACCAAAGATGTACCGGCTAAATCTTTGGCGGTAGGTCGGGCTCGTCAGATTGTAAAAGAAAACTGGGTGACTGACGATACATTTAAGAAAAAATAGAAAAAAGTTGTTTACTTTTTTGCAATAAAGACGGTAATAGTATACAATAATAAAGATGAGGTTTGCTAGGAGCAACGAAGTTATTAATTAGCAAAAGGGGTATTGAATCATGGCATTTGAAGACGGTAAGAAACTTAAAATTTTCACAGGTAATGCGAATCCGGAGTTGGCGAAAGAAATCTGTGATTACTTAGGCTTACCTTTAGGCGAAGCGTTCGTAGGTCGTTTCAACAATGGCGAAGTACAGATTATGATTGATGAAAGCGTACGCGGTAAAGATGTATTTATCGTGCAACCTACCAGCTATCCGGTAAATGATAATTTAATTGAGTTATTAGTTATGGCTGATGCCTTAAAACGTGCCTCTGCGCGTCACATTACGGCGGTAGTACCGTACTATGGCTATGCTCGTCAGGACCGTAAAACTCGCGGTCGTGAACCGATTACGGCTAAATTGGTAGCTGACTTAATGCAGACAGCCGGCATCACTCGTTTGGTAACAATTGACCTTCATGCCGGTCAGATTCAAGGCTTTTTCAATGTGCCGGTGGACCACTTATTCGGTGCCTCCATTTTGGCAAAATACATTAACGAAAAGAAAATGGAAGATTTAATCGTTGTATCGCCTGACCTTGGCGGTGTAACGCGTGCTCGTGATTTGGCCGATCGTATCGGTGCGCCGATTGCGATTATCGAAAAGAAACGTCCGCAACCGGGTGTGGCTAAAGTTATGAACTTAATCGGTAATGTAGAAGGTAAGAACTGCATCATTATCGATGATATCGTTGATACAGCGGGCTCTTTGGTTGAAGGGGCTAAAGCACTTAAAGAATTCGGTGCTAAATCTGTTATGGCTTGTGTAACGCATGCTGTATTGACTGACCCTGCTTGCGAACGCATTGAAAACTCCAATATTAAGGAATTAATCGTAACCAATACAATTGATTTACCGGAAGAACATAAATTACCAAATATTACGTCCTTGTCGGTAGCGCCTTTATTGGGTGAAGCTATTATGCGTATCTTCCACGAAGTATCCGTAAGTAATTTGTTTGACAAATAATTTTTCTCTGCATGGCTGTTTATGCCTCTGTAGAGCGATGTGTGTAACCTCCGGAATCCTTTCCGGAGGTTCTGTTTTTCGTAGATAAAGGATGTAAACAGTGAAAATGGTTGTAGGGCTCGGGAATCCGGGCCGTGAATATGAAAAGACAAAACATAATATAGGCTTTATGGTCATCGATGCTATGGCGGCGAAAGAAGCTCATACGCCATGGCGTGAAGATTTTAAAGCGCTCATTACGACGATAACAATTGACGGCGAGAAGGTTCTTTTGGTAAAACCGCAGACGTTTATGAATGCCAGTGGTGAATCGGTAGGCCCTTTGATGCGGTATTATAAAATAGATCCGGCCGATGTATATTGTGTCTACGATGATATGGATTTGCCGGTTGGTAAAATCCGTATTCGCCCTAATGGCAGTGCCGGTGGGCATAATGGGATTAAATCCCTCATTGCTCATATGGGCACATCAGAGTTTCCTCATTTCCGTTTCGGTATCGGCCGACCGTTACCGCAATGGACGGTTATCGACCATGTATTGGCACCGTTCCCGGAAGAACAGCAGGATAAGGTGAATAAAGGCATTGAAGATATGGCTAAAGCTATTTTAGGCACCTTAGAGGTAGGGCTCGACAAAGGTATGAATTTATACAACCCACGTAAAGGTCGTCGTCAATAATAGTCGCGTAATGCTGATTGCGTATGGTTTTAAAATAACGGTTAAGTGAGAATATTTAATAATAACACTTGACAAGTTTTAATAATTTCGATATAATAACTCTATTATCCGGATAGATTGTCAGTGTTAATGCTTGAGGAGGATGAACTTTAAACCCAACAATGTCATAATCTTGAACATTCCTGAGCAGTCGTACGGGTATGTGGTAATAACCCAACCACTTTTTAGCAGTTGGTTTTAACCCAAATCGCTGTAAGTTATAAGAATAACAAAGGAGGTTCGATTATGAACAAGATTCAAAGTTTATCGAACCGCTTATCGGTGCTGGGATATAGTGGTTTCGAGATTTCTCACATTATTAATTATGCCGCCAGAGGCAAAGAGTTAACAACATTGAGTAAATATCAGTTGCGAGATGTTATTCAGCAAATGGAAAAATATGTAACGCTAGGTACGCAATATGCGGCCGCTTATAGCAAGTAAGCTTTAGCGTAAACACAGGAGACTATACGGAGCTATAGTCTCCTTTTTTTCGATATAAGGGAGAACGGAGGATTACATGTTCGTACGACAAAATCATAAACCGCGTAAGCAACGTTCGTTTCCTGCCGGGCCACGCCAAACAAGGCGTATGGGAATGTCAGTGAAATGTATGATTTTTTGCGATGGCGATATTTTATTATTACAAAAAAAGGATAGAGAAGGACTCAGACCATGGGAATTTCCCGGTGGCGGTCTCGAGTTTGGTGAAGATTTACATGATGCGGCGTTACGAGAAGTTCGTGAAGAAACCGGTCTTACGGTCGAACTGCTGGATGTAGCCGGTCTGTGGTCCTACAAACGCAATAAATTGCAGTTTTTGACAGGGGTCATCTTCATTGCCAAAGCAAATAATCGTGATGTAGTATTGTCGGACGAACACACAGACTTTGCTTGGGTCAAACCGGCAGAGCTTAATACCTATCGGTTGCAGGATTCCTTACGTGAGGCTTTGGATCGCATTAAAACGAGCAATGAGCGGGGCCGGGAATTACGTCAATATTTTGTAGAAAATTATAAATAGCGATTTAGTATTTATAAAATTACAAATAGATACACCGCCATTACTATAAAATGGTATAATTGTATGTATATAAAAATAAGCAAACAGAGGTTTTATTTTGAAAACACATACACAAACGAAAAATAATAATAGGGAACGTAATAATATAGCATTAAATCAGTCACGCATGCCTTTTGTAGAAGCGTTGGAGGCTTATAAAGAAGAGCATTTCGTGCCGTTTCATACACCAGGTCATAAAATAGGCGTAGGAGCGCCTGCTACATTAAAAGCATGGATGGATCCGGCACTGCCGTATGATTTAGGCGTGATGTATGCGCTGGATGATTTACATGAACCGGAAGGTTCGTTAAAAGAAGCGCAAGATTTGGCGGCTCAATTATATGGGGCCGATTACACTTGGTTTTCTATAAACGGAACCACCGCTTTAATTGAAACAATGATTATGGGCACAGTCGGTGCCGGTGATACGATTATTATTCCCCGTGAAGCACACCGCTCAGTAATGGGCGGTTTAATTTTAAGTGGCGCCAAGCCGGTCTACTTGGAAGGGCGTTTTGACGAGCGCTTCGGTGTACCGTTGGGGACTACACCTAGTGAAGTAGAAACAGTCTTAAACGAGCATCCGGAGGCGAAAGCCATCGTTTTGGTAAACCCGAATTATTATGGCATTGCCATTGATTTAGAAGCTATAGTATTATTAGCTCATAAGAAAGGTGTTATTGTTCTTGTAGATGAAGCTCATGGAGCCCATTTGCCGTTTGGTAAAAACTTACCTAAAAGTGCCTTGGCCTGCGGCGCCGATTTAGTGGCACAAAGTACGCATAAATTAATCGGATCTTTAACACAAACATCGATGCTTCATGGACAGGATATGCTCATTAATGAACGACGCATCACGCAGGTGCATCAGATTTTGCAAAGTACCAGTCCTAATTATATATTTCTGGCCAGCCTTGATATGGCGCGGCATCAAATGGCGACAAAAGGCCGTGAGTTAGTCACCAAGGCGGAAATGCTGGCACAGGAATTGCGCCGGGATTTGCAGAACATTCCGGGGATTAATGTACCGGCTGCGGAAGATTTTAACGGTTTATATGATTATGATGCGACCAAGGTGCTCATTGATTTTTATGAGCTCGGCTTGACCGGTGTAGAAGCGGAAAAATTGCTTCGCAAGGAAGGTATCGAGGTAGAATTGGTACAGGCTTATCATGTGTTGGTGCTCATTACGCTAGGCGATACCAAGGACAGTATTAAACGACTGGTCGATGCGGTAAGTAAGGTGGCGGCGAATGTAAAGGAATTTAAGCAATCAAGCCCTCAGGCAAAGCCATTGGCTACGGGTACGCGTTTACCAAGTCCGGAAGTGGTACTGACGCCACGGGAGGCTTTTTACAGTAAAACAGAAACTGTGGCCCTTGCGGAGACGGCAGGGCAAATCAGTGGTGAGACTATCAGTTATTACCCGCCGGGGATTCCCTTTGTCAGCGTAGGCGAACGAATTACACCGGCGGTGTTGGCCTATATCAAAGAGCGGCAAGCCATGGGCTTTTTGCCAAATGGCTGTGCTGATAAAACATTAAAAACAATTCGTATTATTAGTAAATGAGGTGTGACCCGTGGGCCGTTTAATAATTATTGAAGGTGGCGACGGTAGCGGTAAAGCTACGCAGACGGCGCTATTGAAAGAACGTTTACTCAAAGAAGGCTATAAGGTAAAATCCGTGAGTTTTCCCAATTACGACAGTCCGGCTGCCATGCCGGTAAAGATGTATTTAGCCGGTGATTTCGGTAAAAAACCGTCCGATGTAAATCCCTTCGTGGCCAGCTCTTTATACGCTGTGGACAGATTTGCTTCTTTTCGCATGGATTGGCAAAACTTCTACGAAGAAGGGGGGATTATTTTAGCCGATCGCTATACGACCTCCAATATGGTACATCAAATGGTAAAATATGAAGACCCGGCGGAACGCAAGGCATTCCTCGACTGGTTGGAAGATTTTGAGTTCGTAAAATTCGGCTTACCGCGACCTGATGCGGTATGTTTACTGGATATGCCCCTTGCAGTGAGCGAAGCACTTATGGCGGAGCGCAAACATAAAACCGGTGGCGCTACCGGCGATATTCATGAGAAAGACCATGCGTATTTGGGCCGTGTTCACGGAGCCTATGATGAATTGGTGGCACGTTATAATTGGCAGCGTATTGCCTGTGCCGATGAGCATATGAATCTTCGCTCCATAGAAGCCATTCATGAGGATGTGTATAACGCAGTAGCTGCCGTATTGAATGACTTAGAGCCTTCGCTTTGAGTTGTTTTTTAGGGGCTTCACGGTATATAATAAATATGTTGTAATACATTGAGGAGGCACCATGTCGTATTTTGAGCAAGTTATCGGTCAAAAGGCTACAATCGACCATTTGACGATCTTGGTAGAGCGCGGTACCTTACCCCATAGTTTGTTATTTTATGGGGAAAAGGGCCTGGGAAAATTAAATACGGCTATTGGCTTAGCTTCTTTATTAATAGGCCGACAAGTCTTTTCGGCTGACGGCGGCGCTCAGTTTTTAGAAGCGGTAGCGAATGCTCGTCAAGCGGATGGCGAATCGGAGAAAAAAACGGAAGCGGAAGGCCTTCCTATTTACGTTGATGGCGGTCAGGCTTTTTGGTTACGGCCGATGAAGAATATGCTGAAGGTAGAGCAGTGGTATGAGCTGTTAAGTTCCTATTTAGGGCGTACCGGTGGCGGCCGGCGAGTTGTTATCGTAGAAGATTTTCAAACGACTAATGCAGTTATGGCCAATGCCATGTTAAAAACCATTGAGGAGCCGCCGGCTGATGTTTTTTTCATAATTATAACGAATCAAATTGCTTCGGTGTTACCTACTATTAAATCACGGTGCATGCTGGTTCCTTTCGGACCGGTAAGTAATGATATTATTACGGCGGCACTGCGTAAGGAAGGTTTTACCGAAGATTTACAACAAGCTTTGGGAGCCGGTCAGGGCAATCCTGATTTGGTTCGTGAGCTGGTCCTGAGAGGCACGTTGCCACTATTGGAACAGACCGTAAAAATGCTGGAACAGCTGCCGAAAGCTTTGTTTTTTACACAGTTGAGTCTGCAAACAGAATCCCTTAAACGCGATGACATGCGCGAGTTAATGGGCTGGTTGCGGCTTTTGGCGCGCGACATGATGGCTTTAAGAGCCGGTGCGCCGGATGATGTACTACAGTGTCCTCTCCATAAAGAGCGTTTATTGCAAATATTACCGTCATGGAAGGTGAAAACCTTATTGACCGTAGAGCGGGAAACGCTGGCGGCGGAAGAGGCACTTCGATTAAATGTGAAAGCAGGTTTGGTTATGGATGGCGTATTGCTTGCCCTTCGCCAAGCCTTAAAGGAGGACACCCAGTGACAACCATAGTCGGTGTTAGATTTAAAAAAGCGGGTAAAATTTATTATTTTGCTCCCGGTGGTGCCAGCTTGAACTTAGGTGACGGTATTATTGTTGAAACGGCTCGCGGTCTTGAATTCGGCGATGTGGTAATTGCACCGCGTCAAGTGGACGAAGAATCGGTAATTCAACCGCTTAAAAGCGTAATCCGTAAGGCCACCCCGAAAGATTACAAACAAGTAGAAAAAAATAAGCAGCGTGAAGAAAAGGCGTTTGAGATTTGTTTGGAAAAAATTGCCAATCGCAAATTGCCGATGAAGCTTATCAATGTTGAATATACTTTTGACATGAATAAAATCATCTTCTTCTTTACCGCTGACGGACGCATTGACTTCCGTGATTTGGTTAAAGATTTAGCCACCGTATTCCGTACGCGTATTGAATTGCGTCAGGTAGGGGTGCGCGATGAAGCTAAAATTTTAAACAGTATCGGTGCTTGCGGCCGTGCTTTATGCTGTGCCACATTCCTGGGGGATTTTTCACCCGTATCGATTCGCATGGCTAAGGATCAGAATTTAAGCCTTAATCCAACGAAGATTTCCGGTGTATGTGGGCGTTTGATGTGCTGCTTAAATTATGAAAATGATTTGTATGCCAAAGGCGGCGATTTATATACGCAGAAAACTAAAGTGGCGCCCGTTATTATAGAACCGCCGGGCATCGGTAAAGATGTAGTAACCGATGAAGGCATGGGCAAGGTATTGAAGATTAATCGCAACAAGAAAACGGTAAAAGTACAGCTGGAAGAAGGTCGTACTATCGACTTGCCGTGGACTGATATCGTATTGCCTGATGAAGAATAACGAGGAGCGACTGGACGATTTATTGATTGGCGGAATGAAGCTGTGGCAGCGGACCGACCAATTTCGCTTTGCCATTGATGCGGTATTACTGGCGCATTTTCCAAAACTTAGTGAAAAGCGCCGCTATGCCGATTTAGGCACGGGAACAGGGGTAATTCCTTTACTCATGACGGCTCTCGGCGCCAAGCAGATTACGGCCGTTGAAGTGAATCCGGTGCTGGCCGATTTAGCACGCCGTAATATTACATTAAATCAAAAAGAAGTGGAAATTTCTTTGGTTGAAGCAGATTACTGTAAGCTTGAAGGTCCTGAATGGGTGGAGCGATTTGATGCAATTCTTATCAATCCACCATATTTTACGGCTGCGCAGGGAGCAATACCCCAATCTTCTGATGTGAGTTTAGCTCGTCATGAGACGATGTATGATATTTCTGATATTGCAAGGGCAGCAGCAAAGCTCGTAAAATATCAGGGACAGGCTTTTTGGATTTACCCGGTAAGTCGACTGATGGATTTATTGGGTGCTTTAAAAGCAGCAAAATTAGAACCGAAGCGAATGCGTTTTGTCCATAGTATGCCGGGCAAAGCGGCTAAATTGGTTCTCATTGAAGCGCGTAAGGCGGGGCAGGTCGGTTTAATTACAGAAGCCCCTTTATATATTTATGACACACCGAATGTGTACAGTGAGGAGGTGCGTAGTTGGTATGACAGAGACTAAAGGAACTTTATATTTAGTACCTACGCCCATAGGCAATCTGGAAGATATGACCTATCGGGCTGTCCGTGTTTTACAGGAAGTGCATACCATAGCGGCCGAAGACACGCGGCACAGCGGCTTATTGTTAAAACATTTTGATATTAAAAAGCCTTTAATATCCTATCATGAGCATAATAAGGATGCGAAGGAAGAGCCCTTAATGGAGTTGTTACTAAGCGGTCACGATGTGGCGGTTATCAGTGATGCAGGTATGCCGGCTATTTCCGATCCGGGCGCCGATCTTGTATTAGCGGCCATAGACGCGGGAATTCCTGTGGTACCGTTACCCGGGCCGAATGCGGCCTTGACGGCACTCATTGCGTCGGGGCTCGATACGAGGGAATTTACTTTTTTAGGCTTTTTACCAAAGAAAAGCAGTCACCGCAAAGAATTGTTGGAGCGCGTGGCTACATATGAAGGCACTTTATTGTTCTACGAAGCGCCTCATCGTTTACAAGCTTCATTACAGGAGTTATATAAATATTTAGGCAATCGTCCTATTGTGGTAGGGCGGGAGTTGACTAAAAAGTTCGAAACTTTTGTGCGTACCAACTTGGAAGCTTTGCAAAAAGCGGAGGATTTGGTTACTATTAAGGGTGAATTTGTTTTAGTCGTAGGCGGTGCCGCCACCGTTGAGGCTGAGGCGGAGACGACGGAAACAATGTCAACCGATGATTATGTAAGTGCTGTGATGATGCTTATGGAAGCCGGAACGGCTAAAAAAGAAGCAATACGCGAAGTTGCCAAACGACTGGGCGTAGCCAGACGCGATGTGTATAATGCCGTTGAAGCGGCACAGGACACATAAATCGATTAGGCATTAAATGTTTAGATTGATGAAACCGTGAATGATAAATAATTAAATTCAGAAGGCTACACCTTGTTATAGAATAAGAGGAGGTTATTGTATGTCAGATACAACCAACAAACGATTTTATATTACAACACCAATTTATTACCCAAGTGCCAAGCTTCATATCGGTCATACTTATTGTACGACCATTGCCGATACGGTAGCACGTTTCAAACGCCGCGCCGGCTATGATGTGCGCTTTTTGACAGGCTCTGACGAACACGGCCAAAAAATCCAACGTGCTGCTGAAGCAATGGGGATTACGCCGCTTGAATATACCACTAAAATTGTTACCGGCTTCCAAGAATTATGGAAAGCCCTTAACATTTCCAATGATGATTTCATCCGCACTACGGAAAAACGTCATGAAAAAGTAGTTCAGTACTTATTCCAAAAAGCCTATGACAAAGGCGATATTTACAAAGCTAAATACAAAGGTTGGTATTGCACACCGGATGAAACATTCTGGACCGAACAAAAATTGGGCCCTAACCATACTTGTCCTGATTGCGGTCGTCCTGTAGAACAGGTCGAAGAAGAAAGCTATTTCTTCAGAATGGGTAAATACGCCGATCAATGGCTAAAATTTATCGACGAAAATCCTGATTTCATCCAGCCGGAAGCACGCCGTAACGAAATGATTCAATTCGTTAAACAGGGCCTTGAAGATTTGGCCGTATCCCGTACCAGCTTTGATTGGGGCATTAAAGTACCGTTTGACCCTAAACATGTTGTGTACGTATGGTTTGATGCCCTTGTTAACTACATCAGTGCATTGAATCCGTTGGAAGAAGATGACAGCTTATTCAAAAAATTCTGGCCTGCTGACATTCACTTGGTAGGTAAGGAAATCGTACGTTTCCACTCCATCATTTGGCCGATTATGCTCATGAGCCTTGAATTGCCGATTCCTAAAAAAGTATTCGGCCACGGCTGGCTCGTTGTAGACGGCACCAAAATGAGTAAATCCCTCGGCAACGTGGTGGATCCGATTCCGCTCATTAATATGTACGGTTCCGATGCCCTTCGTTACTACTTATTGAGTGAAATTCACTTGGGCAATGACGGTAACTTTACATTGCCTAACTTTGTACAGCGCGTTAACTCCGATTTGTCTAACGACTTAGGTAACTTGTTAAATCGTACCGTTGCGATGATTGAAAAATATCACGGCGGTGTGATTACGGCCATGCCTTCCGTTAGCGAATACGACAAAGATTTAGCAGCTATGGCTGAAGCTACGGTTAAAGATTATGAAACCTACATGGAAGCCTTTGATTTGAACCGTGCGTTGAAAGCAGTTTGGGCCTTTATCAGCCGTACCAATAAATATATTGACGAAACTATGCCTTGGGTACTTGCTAAAGGGGCTGAAGCAGGGGATGCTGAAAAATTGCAGACCGTAATGTATCATTTGGCGGAAGCACTTCGCATTATTGCCGTGCTTGTGGATCCTGTAATTCCTACGGGCGCGCCTAAAATTTGGGATCAATTAGGCATTACCGGTTTCGCCGATGCCAAAATCGACGATGTACGTCAGTGGGGCGGTTTAGTGAGTGGCACGAAAGTAGTAAAAGGGGAACCGATTTACCCTCGCTTCGAAGTACCTGAAATGGTAGATGCACCGGCAGCTACTGAAACTAAAGCAGAGGAAAAAGCGGCCGCTAAAACAGGTACGGAAAGTGCGGATGAAACAGACCGTACCAATGAAACTGCCGAAGCAGGTGAACAGGAAATTCCACCGATTAAAGACAATGTGGAATATGACGATTTTGCCAAACTCGACTTGCGCGTGGCTAAAGTTATTTCCTGTGAAAAAGTTAAAAAATCCAAGAAACTTTTAAAATTTGTCTTAGATGTGGGCGTGGAAGAACGCACCGTAGTAAGCGGTATTTCCCAGTACTACGAACCGGAAGATATGATTGGCAAAAAAGTCATTTATCTTGCCAACTTGGCGCCAAAGAAATTCATGGGTATTGAATCGTACGGCATGATTTTATCGGCCTCCGACTTTGCCGATAACTTAGAAGTAACCAACATTGAATCGCTTATTCCGGGAAGCTTGGTGAAATAAGATGGAATTATTTGATACGCATGCGCATATTAACGACAATCGTTTCGACAATGACCGTGAAGCCATGTTGGCAGATTGCCGAGCACAAGGTGTTCGCTATATTATGTGTCCTGCCGTTGACCGCGGTACCGCTGAATCAGCCATTGCTTTGGCTGAGAAATACGATTATGTGTATGCAGCCGTAGGCGTGCATCCTCACGAATCGAAAGACGTGACGGAAGCGGATTATGAATATTTTAAAGAACAAGCTCTTAATAATGACCGGGTAAGAGCTATCGGCGAAATCGGTTTGGATTATTACTTTGATTTTTCCGACCGTGAAACGCAAATGCGTGAATTCAAACGCCAATTGGCACTAGCCCGCGAAGTGGATTTGCCGATTATTATTCATGACCGCGATGCGCACGGCGATATTATGGATACGCTCCGCAATGACGGCAAGGGGAACTACGGTATCTTCCATTGCTATTCCGGCAGTTGGGAAATGGCGAAAGAAGCCATTAAAATGGGTTTTTATATTTCTTTTGCCGGTCCGGTAGTATTTCCGAAGTCTACAAAGCTTAAAGAAGTGGCCAAACAGGTTTCGCTCGATCGCTTATTGATTGAAACGGATTCGCCGTATTTGACACCGCCACCATTCAGAGGGCGTCGTAACGATCCGAGCAAGACTCAGTTCGTAGCACAGGAAATTGCCGCTTTACGTGGTATGGAAGCAGACGAAATAGCAGCCATTACCCTTGAAAACGGTAAACGAATTTTTAATATTAAATAGTATAAATATTAGTAACCAATAAGAGCTCTCTTCGTGAGTTTTGCGAAGAGAGCTCTTTTATTGTACGCCGAATAGGCATGACAAAAC
>NZ_HF986141.1:0-8650 GCF_000431435.1 Veillonella sp. CAG:933 | reverse complement strand
TAGACTTTTCCCTTGGTGTCAAAATGCCTATCGTTCCCTGCTTTTTTCCCGTTTCCGGTATAATTCCAGTGCTTTGATAATGGTTTCTTCCATTTTCTGCTGTGTAGTTCCCAATGGAAAATATTTTTTTAGCCGGTTCTTCGGGATTTTCCACTGTTCTACCTGATTTGGCTTCTCTTCTGACATAATCGATAGCAAAACATCTTCATTCAACCTACCCTCTGCTGAAAATTTGCGGATTTTAATTGCCTGTGCATGACTTGGGGTACAAGCCTCCGACTCCATGGTGTCGTACAATATCTCCTGTTCCTCTTTCGGCAAATAAGACAGCTCCACCGCCGGACGCATAGAAATCTTTTTGTCATCAACCATTTCAAGGATTTCCGGGATAAGTTCTGTAAGGCGGATATAGCGGCGGATTTGGTCTTGGCTTTCTCCAACTTGTTCACCTAATATTTCTCTTGAAGTCTTTCCACGAAATTCCTGTGCCATTGGCACAGAATTTTTTCTTGGACGTCCGGCTTGTCTCTTCATAGCCTCTAGCTTCATTTTATAAGCAAATGCCTTTTCGGATGGTAAGATTTCTTCTCGCTGAAGATTGCTGTCAACCATGACAATGACTGCTTGGTCATTACTAAGATTTCTTACAATGCATGGCATTGTCTCTTTTCCAGCCAGTTCACTTGCCATTTTTCTGCGGTGTCCAGAAATCATTTCATACCCGCCTGTTGGCTTTTCCCTGACAAGTGATGGGACTAATCCGCCATGATCACGCACGCTTTCGATAGTTTCCAACATCTTATCATCCATTTTCACCTTAAACGGATGATTCGGAAAATCTGTAATTTCATAAATAGAAATATCTTTTACATACTCCTGATTCTTATGATCTCTTTCTTCCTGTGTGGTAAAAAGGTCATCGGCTGAGGGAAGATTCATGTTTATTTCTCTGCTTTTCGCCACATTGAATCACCTTCCTCGTAAATTCTGCATACGCCTTTGCAACAGTTCCATTCTTGTCATACTCATAAATGCTCTGTCCTGCTGCACTGCTTTCTGCCGCTGTGATAGCCACTGGAATAACCGTTTTAAAAATTCGGATATGTTTTCCGTAATTTTCTCGAAGGCTATCCTCTGTTGTTCTTGCAAGTTTTGTCCGCATATCTGCAAGTGTCAGTAAGACTCCATCAATCTTCAGATTAGGATTTAGCTGCCTTTGTACCTTGCCGATTGTTTTCATTAACTGTGTCATGCCCTTTAATGGAAGATAATGAGCCTGCACCGGAACAATTACACTATCTGCGGCGACTAATGCATTGATGGTCAGCATTCCCAAACTAGGCATACAATCAATCAAGATATAATCATAATCCTTTTTCAAATCTGCCAGATACAGCTTTAGTGTCTGCTCTCTGCTCATGGCATTTACCAGGGAGATTTCCATGCCCGATAATTCAATGTTAGTTGGAATAATGTTAACTCCTTCTTTATGGTGTAAAATGCCTTCATTATACACAAATGGTTCGTCTTGTAATACTTTCTTCATCTGTGTATCCAACGTAATCGGAAGATTATCTGCATCAGTCCACCCCAATGCGGTTGTTAAATCTCCCTGTGGATCAGCATCGACCAATAATACTTTTCGCCCTTGATGTGCAAGACCGATTCCTAGATTCAATGTTGTTGTGGTCTTAGCTGTTCCTCCTTTCTGATTTGCAAGGGCAATTACTTTACACTTGGTCATATGTTTTCCTCCTTCCGCGAAAAATTTAATAGCCAATCCTTTTTACGGAATTGGCTATGTATAAAAATGGGTATGAAAAAGCCGACTGACTCGTATTGAACCAATCGGCTATGTAATGTTAATTAATACTATATTTATCTATTAATGACTCAGGGAAATTCCATATTTTAGCTTTTCGTAACTCAGTCAATCTACTTTCACTATCCCTCACCCAAAATTGGCAAAAGTTAAATCCTTGCTTTAAACGTTTATTAACTGCATAAAAACTCATATCTACCAAATATGCTACAAAATCTTCTTTTTTTCTACTTTCCGAGCTAATTGTATCTTTTATAACATGTAAATATCGTAAATTAACTAAATTTTTTAACAGATATTCATGCTTCTCTGCTAGTGCCTTCGGATATAGAAATACATTGGTATTTTTTTCTTCAACAATTTCTTTAGCAATTAGTGCTATTGCCTCCTGAATTAGTCCCGTTGAACAGCCAAAATCAGTTTCTATATTATTATCTTTATCTGCTCGCAAATCCTTTACGACAGAATAAATATGTTCCTTTTTTATAGTTTTACTATTATCTTGTCGAGCATTTTTTATTATTTCTGCAAACATTAGTAAAAAATCTCGTGGATTCCCTCCTGTTGCAATGATTGCATATAACAAGACTTCCGCATTACTAAACAATCCTTCAATATCTTGTTTAGCCAATCCCAAACTTGTGTTAATGTTAATAATAATTTTCAACAGATATTCTCTTGTCCTGTCCAATTCTGATAAATCAAAATCCAATTTTATTGTTGAAAAGTCATCTTTGTAAGACATATCTCGTTTTTCATTTTCATTCATTCGTAACCTATTAGGCAAAGTCGCTATTTTAAAACAAAAGGAATAATTGTTACACAGCTTATATATGTCATGAAAATATTGAATAATCTCCGGTTGGTTTTCTAACGGAATTTGATAAAAATCATCCCAATATACTACAACACCTTTTTCTGTAATCTTCTTTACCTCATTAAACAAAAATGCAATATTTTCTTTCTGTTCTTGAAGTATCTCTATTCGGCTTACCTTTTTTACATATGACGTCTTCATCTCTGAAGAATTATATGTTGTCACCTCATCCATTCTCTTTTCCAAATACTCAGTTATACTGCTAAGTGATGTATTTATACTGCTTTGCACTATTTTATATTTCCCCTGCAAATTAACATCTACATTGGCATTAGTTTTAAAATTTGATGTATATTCTTCTCTATTGGTAGTTTCATGATTATTTCTTTTTTCTTCCGAAATCTCAATTTCAATTCCATCTTGAATCCTTTTTAAATGTTCAATTAAAGACTCTTCTTTTTCTATCAAATCTAAATAATTTTTTTCATCTATATATTTTTGTTTTAACTCTTTATCTCTTTTCTTTAACAACCAATAAATTATCCCTGTAATTCCTTCATACTGCCTTAAATATTGTTTCTCTAAAATCACAAATTCCTCTTTCAATTCATCTGATATACTTTGCATTATCTTAGATAATATTTTTATAATAATATTAATAATTGCTTCACTTTTTATAGGCTGAATATCAATAGCTGTAATTATATTAACATCTTTTTTTATAGCTGCTAAAATTAATGTTGTTTTCCCACTTCCTCTTCTTCCAAATATCAAATTGTTATTAGGAATATTTATTTTTTGCATATTATCAGCTACATCAATATATTCAACATTTTCCACCGATTTATAATCAGCTATCTTTCGTCTTCTAACTCTTTCTATATCCGATAATAATGTGGTTATTTTACTATCACCTATATTCATTTTATTTCTCCTCAAATGTTATTTTCATAAACTTTCTTTTTATTATAATCTTAGTTTTCCTTTTCATCAATCCAGATTCTTTCTTCCTATCAATGAATTCATTAATCTATATTCAAATTAAAAATATTAATATTTTTCTATGTGTTTAAAATCAAAAAACAAGCAATGAAAAGTCACAAAACCTCTTCATCCACCCGCTTTTCACCTATACTCTCACAACTACCGCTTCCACAACATCTGGATGTTCAACCACCCAAGCACCACAAAATACCACCTGTTTTGTGACTTTCTCATGCTAGGAAACAAAATATTCAACAGCATTATTTGGAAAAAATTCCTTCATCTCGCCGTAAAGCTGTGCAGCAAGTGTCTTATTATGTGAAATAATAAGCGTAGGCTTCTGCACTTTCTCAATAATATTAGCCATTGTAAAAGTCTTTCCCGAACCGGTTACACCGACAAGCGTCTCAAACTGATTGCCCTCAAGAAATCCATCTGAAAGCTTCTTAATTGCCTGTGGCTGGTCACCGGTCGGCTTATATTCAGATACCAACTCAAAATGATTCATACTGTTCTCCTGATTAAGATTAAACTATGTGATATATCTAAAATAATAAACTATTCCTAGTATGTTACCACTATAGTATATCATTCAAAATAAAAAAAGTACAGAACAAATCGAATATTTGTTCTGTACTTTTAAAACTCTTAATTCATTTTTCCTTTAAGATAGTTGACAGCTGCCTCATACTGGACGTCACTTACAGCATCATCCGGAAGCGTAACCTCAATATCAGGTGTAACACCATTTCCGTGAATATCCTGTCCCTTAGGAGTAAAATATTTGGCAATCGTATACTTTACAGCACTTCCGTCTGTGAGCGGCTGTATTGTCTGGACAATACCTTTACCGAATGTCTTTGTTCCGATAATCGCACCTTTTCCGTAATCCTGAACCGCACCGGCAAATATCTCTGAAGCACTCGCACTATCCTCATTTACAAGAACTGCAAGAGGAACTTTAAGTTCATTGCTGTTGCTTCCCTTATATTCCTTACGTGTTCCGCTCTTAGTCTCTGTATACACAATCAATCCATCCGGAAGAATCCCATCAAGAATATCAACAACGCTGTTTAAAAGTCCACCAGGATTTGAACGTATATCAATTATAAGTCCGCTCATTCCCTGCTGCTGCAAATCTTCTAATGCTTCTTTAAACTGCTTTGTCGTAACTTCATCAAACTGTGAAATTATAATATATCCAATATTATCATCCATCATTTTATGGTCAACAGTCTTTACATTTACCTCTGCTCTTTCAACTGTAAAGGTAAGTGTCTGTGAACCCCTTCTTATTTCAAGATTAACAGTTGTTCCTTTGTCCCCCTTTATAAGTGCAACTGCGGATGATAAATCCATATCAGTTATATCTGTTCCGTCAACTTTCACAACACAGTCGCCCTTTCTTATTCCCGCTTTGTATGCCGGAGCATCCTCATATGGATCTGCGATAAGAATCGAACCATCCTCATTTTTCTGACATACAGCACCTATTCCATAGAACTTGCCGCTTGTCGATTCAAGGATTGCCTTATATTCATCAGGAGTATAATAAACTGTATATTTATCGCCATAGGAATCAAGAAAAGCCTTGTAAATATAATTTTCAGCCTTTTCATCATCTGTTCCACCAAAATAAAAATTCCTGTCAAGAAGCGAATCAATTGCATTAAGCTTACCCTCAACATCACTTCCTATTCCATCTGAATCATCAGTTGAAGTCTGCTGCACATACACCTCTCCATTTGCACCAAAATGAAGATATCCTTTTCTCTCAAAAATCCCAGCTGTAATTCCCACAACAGAAACCGTTGCGAAAACTCCTGCAAGAATGCCAGCCACAAGCCCTTTGCCAAACTTTGACTTATTTTTATTTTTTTCTCTCTTATACGATGCATACGCATTATTTAAATCATTGTTCTGCTGATTTGAATTGTCCATATTATCCATCTGTTTTCGCCTTTCAAAAAACTTAAATCAGAACAAATCTGTATTAAGACCCGTTCTGATTTATGTATAAAAAATATGCCTTTCTACCTTAAATATCCCCAAGGATTAACATATGTACCGCCATAACGCACACTGAAATGAAGATGTGCTCCTGTCGATTCACCTGTCGAACCCATCAGAGCTATTGTATCTCCTCTGTTTACTGTCTGGCCTATAGAGACAAGGAACTGTGAACAGTGCATATAAATAGAATAAAGTCCATTGCCATGGTCTATCCAGAGCCAGTTACCTGCTGACCAGTTATACTCAGCTCTTACAACTCTTCCTCCGTCAGCCGCATAAATAGGGTCTCCCCATACGCCCGGCGTAGTTGCTCCTATATCAATTCCAATATGCGGATTGTTTCTTCCATCAGTATCGCCATAATCAGAAGTTATTCTTCTTGATATTGTAGGCCATAGAAATACTCCCGTACTTGGAATATCTGTGCTTCCGCCACTATTTCCGCCATTATTATTGTTGTTATTTCTGTTCTGTTCCTCAAGCTCGCGTTCAATACGCTCTATCTCACTCGTAAGTCCGCTGATATCACTGGAAAGTTCCGTTTCCTGTGCCTTTGAGGATGCTATGAGACTGTTATAATTGGCAAGTTCGCTCTCTTTTTCAGCTTGCATCTGTGCAAGCTCATCACGCTGTGATTCAAGCTGTGACTGTGTATCAGCAAGCTCAGTATAATCATCCTCGAGCTGCTGTTTTGCCTCAGCTATATACTTAATAGTCTCTTCATATTTTGTGAGCATATCCCTGTCATATGACGAAATTTTTGTAACATATTCGGCACGGTTTAACATTTCACCCATACTCTCAGATGTAAGAATCAAAGCAAGATAACTCTCTTCATTATGTTCGTACATAAATTTAATTCTTAACTTCATCATCTCGTACTGGCTTGCTGCATCTTCCTGTGCCGCCTCAAGATTCTGTGTTGTCTCATCAATCTGTGTATTCAGATCTTCCATCTTTATCTGGAGTTCGTACAGACTGCCATTAAGTTCTGACATCTGTGTGTCAAGTATTGCCATATATTCTTTTGTATCTTGTGCACTGGCCTTATATTCGTCCATTTTCTTTTGAACATCTTTTCTTTGCTGTTCCTTATCTTCTTTTTCCTGTTTTACGTCATCAAGGTCAGAAGCCGCGACCTTTTTTGCCGCAAACAATCCGTTAGACAAAGCCATAACAGAAGATGCACATAATGCAAGGCACAGCAATGTAGCAACAAATTTTAAAATTGTCGTTTTTTTCATACGGTGCCTCTCCTTTCTCAATACCATCCGATAACGGCACATTCTTTAAACATTTTACAAACCGGCATTTTATACATTGGCATGCTTACGTACCGCAAAGAAGCTTCCGAGGAAACCAATGCCGATTCCGAGGCATATTGCCACAGGGGCAAGAACTCTGAAAACATCTGACATCGGCATAAATGCAAGAATATTGCTGAGGATTGAGAATTTACCAAGAACGTAGCTGATAACCTTCTGATAAATATACCCCAGAATAACAAGCGGAATTACTGAACCAATAATTCCGATTGTAATACCCTCAACGAAAAACGGTGCATTTACAAATCCATCAGTTGCACCAATAAATTTCATAATTGAAATCTCGTCTTTACGAACTGTAATACCAATAACAATTGTATTCGTAATAAGGAAAATTGATACTGCAAGAAGTATGATAATAATTGCTGCAGCAACATATCCTACAAGCTTTGCTGCACTTGCAAGGCTGCTCGCAGTAACCTCTGAACGGTTTACCTGTCTTACGCCGTCAAGATTCTCAAGATATGTTACAAGTGTACCCTGCATGCTTGCATCGCTGAGATATACCTCATAAGATGCAGAGTTGGCAAGCGGGTTATCATTCTTAAATCCTAATGCAAGTTCAGGATATTCCTTAAAATATTCTGTCTTGAATTTATCCCATGCCTCTTCAGCAGATGTGTAATGTACTGAAGAAACTTCAACTCTTTTTGAAATAGTATCACCGAGCTGCTTAATCTGTGTCTCTGAAAGTCCCTCGTCAAAGAAAACCGTAACACAGACTTCATTTTCAGCCTTTTTAACCATATACTGGAAATTCATTACAAGTGAATACAAAATACCAAAAAGAAATATACATGCCGCTATTGTTGCTATTGAAGCAAGTGAAAACAGACGGTTGCGGTATATGTTCTTGAGACCGTCTTTTATATGATAAAATAATGACCTAATCTTCATAGAAATAACCACCCTTTTCCAAATCGCTTATAATCTTACCTTCACTCATTGTGATAGTTCTCTTCTTCATCTGCTGCACAATTTCCATGTTATGTGTAACAACAAGGACAGTCGTGCCAAGCTTGTTAGCCTGATTAAGAATCTTCATAATCTCGGCAGAATTGGCAGGGTCAAGGTTACCTGTCGGCTCATCACATAAAAGGATAGCCGGTCTGTTTACAAGAGCTCTTGCGATTGCAACTCTCTGCTGCTCGCCGCCTGAAAGCTCATTCGGATAAGCCTTATATTTGTCGAGAAGCCCAACCATTGAGAGCATAGAAAGGACACGGCTCTTAATCTGTCTTGACGGAGCTTCTACAACCTTCATTGCAAATGCAATATTTTCATAAACATTTCTATCCGGAAGAAGCCTGAAATCCTGGAACACAACACCTATGTCCCTTCTGAGATAAGGAAGCTTCTTTCTTGTGATTTTGTTAAGATATTTCTTATTAATATATATCTTTCCTGTTGTCGGGTCTAACTCTTTAAGCAGAAGCTTTATAAGAGTTGATTTACCCGAACCGCTTTTACCTACTATAAATACAAACTCACCCTTCTGAACATGCAGATTAATACCATTTAAGGCAGGTGTACCGGATGAGTATGTCTTTGTGACATTTTCTAAGATTATCATCAGTAATCTCCTCCATTAAAATGTATCTTTACTTTCCATATACTTCATATATTTCACAACCATAAGTGCAATCTTGAATGTAATCGCATCATCAAATACACGCAAATCAAGACCTG
>NZ_HF986140.1:0-1135 GCF_000431435.1 Veillonella sp. CAG:933 | reverse complement strand
TAGTAGATTTAATCCATCTATCATCATTATAATTCTCACCATACAATCCATACCCACTCCCTTCTGCAAACCCAAAATTGGTCAGCTTAAGATCATTACCATTGCCTGTTATGTTAGCTATGGTAGCCCGATCTTCGTCCTCATTGGTTTTGCCTACCACTGTCCATGCCTGATCAAATGAAGAAGGATCAAAATCATCACCGCCTTCTGAAGTAGGGGTATAAAGACCATATTTACGTTGCGCTTGTTCTTCCATCAGCTTCTTATACTGTTCATACCAAGTTTTATATTCCAGTATAGGGCCCGCCACACTTATAAGTTTATCAGTGTCTTCTACATGCGTTGCATAATGTTTCTTCATACTTACAAGTTATTTATTGTTATTGTTATTTTCTCTCCACGATCACCTGCTTCTTGTAAAATAGCAAACAATTTATTGAATGCTTTTCTGGAATTGGATATCCAATTAGTATCTTTACCATTCCATTCACCAACACCAATACATCCTTCACTTTCTTCTGCTTTATTCAAAGAATGTATGCGAATACCACTAAAATTGGGAACATTTAGTATCTCTGGTAATATTTTCTTAAACCTTGGTGAATAAGTTAATTTAACTTCATATGTACCTTCAGGTATTGCAGTTTTACCATAAACTTTTTCTCCTTCTGGTCTCACTCTATCTTCAAGAGTGTCTGCTATGTGTTCCCCATCAACATACAATTCTCCAATGGTTGCAGAACTACCTAGAAAGATTCTATTTAATTTTAATTCCATTTTATGCAGCTGGCGTTTCTAATGCAGCAACTCTTGCTTCCAAAGCTTCATAATCACCTTCTAGAGTAGTCAATCTAAGATTTAAAGCTGAAATCAATTCTCTTACTTCATTATCGTTGTAATTAGATAGACCTGCAAGTTTAGATTTTTCAGCTGTCGTATAATCTTCAGTAGATAATTGCTTACCTTCCACTTTGTCTACTTTGGATTCTTTAAGAGTTTCCACATCTTGTTTTAAAGTACTAATGTCTTCAGTAGCTTTGTTATTTACCAAAACCCACTTGGTACCGTCAAAATATTTCAAGTCTCCACCATTTGCATTAGATGATAAATCTGCCCAATATTTAACAGAAGCAGG
>NZ_HF986139.1:0-962 GCF_000431435.1 Veillonella sp. CAG:933 | reverse complement strand
GTAGACACTCGAAAAAATAAAATTAGTTTTGTTTCTGCCACCGATTTCCGGTGGCAGTTTTTTCATGCTACAAACCAATATCTAGCATGTTTTTCCATAGGTGTTAAAACACCAAGCTTTCTTTGTAGTCGTTTTGTATTGTAATATTCAATATAATTTTCTATCATTTTAACTAAAGACTCTTTATCTGTGAAGCGATGCCCATAGTACCGTTCGCGTTTTAAGATACCCCAAAAGCCTTCCATAGGACCATTATCAATACATTTTCCTACTCTAGACATACTATGTATCATTCCTGCTGCTATTAACTTTGTATGGAATGTTCGACTAGTGTATTGGTATCCTCTATCACTATGAAGTAGTGGATGTGCATCTGGATTAGAAGCTACTGCCTTGGTAAAAGTATCAAATACTAATATATTGTCATTTCTGTTTCGAATTGCAAATGAAACAATTCTGCGGTCATATAAATCAAGAATTGCACTGAGATATACTTTATGCACTTCAGAGCCCAAGTAATATTTAAACTCGGTCACATCTGTAAGCCACTTTTCATTAGGAGCCGTAGCAGTAAAGTCTCTGTCAAGAAGGTTTTCTGCTACATATTGTGGTCTTGACGCATGTCGAGTGCATCCCTTATTGCAATATTTAATAGTAGATTTAATGTTTTGTATCCGGCAAATTCGCAGTACTCGCTTATCATTGACGTGTATGTCATAGTAGCGATCCAGGTCATCTCGAATTCTGCGGTATCCTTTATCCGGGCTTTCTGAGTGAATGGATTCTATCTTTTCCGCAATCATTATGTTTTCGTGTTCTTTAAAAGATGGTTGTCTATGAAGCCATTTGTAATAAGCTGCTCTTGTTACGTTACCTAATTTACATAAAGCTGAAATAGCATAGTGATGCTCTGCGTGCTCTTCTTTTATTGGGGCTGTAACGAAATTGAGTTTTTTAACTCA
>NZ_HF986138.1:26372-33546 GCF_000431435.1 Veillonella sp. CAG:933 | reverse complement strand
AAAAGTGTTCAATTTCATATTGCAATTTACTATTAGTAATTAATTTCATTATAACAAAATATAGTTTCACTTACAAAAATAGCCATACTAACCTTTTAAAGTTAAGTATGGCCGTTTTTGTAATTGTTTTTAATAGTTTATTTTGTTGTCATTAAAGACTCTATAGAGTTCAAATGCTCTAATAATTGGTCCATAGATTTGAAAGTGCCGTTGGCGTATTCTAAGACTTTAGTGGCATTTGGTGAATATGTGTTGATTGCTTTAAATAATTCTGTCCAATTGATAGAACTGGTACCGATAGGCTGATGTTCGTCTTTTTTTTCATTATTATCATGTAAATGATAAGCAATAATCTTTTTGTTTAAAGTTTGAATTACATAAGGTAAATTCCATTGATTAACATTAGCATGGCCTACATCAATCAATGAAACAATGTTAGGAAACTTAGTAAAGAGTTCAATATACTCGGATTCATTGAATAGATTATTTGTTAATAAACCTACATTTTCTACGGCTAGACGAGGCCCGGCAATATTTTGAGCCAATTTATCAAGTTCTTGAAGACGTTCGATAACTAAGTTTTGTATATCTTTTCTATTTCCTGACCATTGTTCATTTGTATGGACAACGATAAATTCAGCATTAATTTCTTTGCCGAAAGTAATATCTTTTTCATAGCGGCTTAAATATTGAGTATCATCCGGATTGGCCAAATTGACGGTTACACAAGGTCCGTGCAAAGATATAGGTCGTGATTGAATATTAAATTGTGGCAATAAAGAACGCCAATATTCAACCGGTCCAAATTCTACAAAAAACTCCATACCAAAATTTTGAGGTAAATTTCTAAGTGCATTTTTTTCAAATGCAGGAAATAGTAAATCGCTAATCGCAATAGTATTCATGTTTCCTCCTAGTGGCTTTGTTTTGAATTTAAATTAATGCCGGTTTCGCTATCAAAGAAACAAGCGTCGTTCCAATTAAAATTAATGCCCAATGAATCACCGATATTAATTTTATTTTCTAATCCTGAAAATTGAATAAATCCTTTAATCATATCATTCACTTGAAATAAACAGTTTTGAATATTACCTATATTTTCAATACATTGGCATTCTCCATGTAACATAGCTCGTTCTACCGGAACAAGGCGTAATTTTTCCGGACGAATACCTACGGTAAGTGCCGGCGTTGTAAGTTTTTCTTTTACATATGGCGGTAACTCCAATGTAGAAGACCCGATGGTTACTTGACCGTTATTAGTTATTAAAGGCCATAGATTCATAGCTGGCGTACCAATAAATGAGGCTACGAATAAATTAGCCGGATTATCATATACAATTTCTGGTCTGTCGAATTGTTGTAAGACGCCTTCGTGTAAAATGGCGATTCTTTGACCGATAGTCATGGCTTCTACTTGATCATGAGTAACATAAATCATAGTAGAGTTACAGCTTTCATGGATTTTAATAAGTTCTTGGCGGGCATGTTGACGAAGTTGTGCATCCAGATTTGCTAATGGTTCGTCTAGTAAAAAATACGGCGATTGTTTTACGATGGCACGACATAAGGCAACCCTTTGTTTTTGACCGCCCGATAGAGATTGAATCAGGCGATTTTCGTAGCCTTTTAAATTTAACATTTCGATAGCAGCTTTAGCCCGTTCTTTGATTTCAGACTCAGGTAGATTTTGTAGTTTTAGACCGAATACAATATTATCCCATACATTGAAATGAGGGAATAAAGCGTAGTTTTGAAAGACCATGGCTATATTACGATCTCCCGCAGGTACATCATTGATTAGAGTTTCTCCCATATATAATTCGCCATCACTAATGTCTTCTAAACCGGCAATCATACGAAGAGTCGTACTTTTACCAGAACCGGAAGGTCCCAACAAGACCACTCGTTCCCCTTCTTTAATTTCAAAGCTTAATTGTTTAATGATTTCTTTTTCGTGGTAGGTTTTACTTACTTTATTAAAAACTATATTGTGCATTATCCTTTAACTCCTGATTGAATAAATGTGTTGAGAATATATTTTTGGCAAATGATGAATAAAATAAAAGGTAGAATACTGGTAAGTACGGCAAGTGCCATAGCCAGGCCCCATTCACTGCCGCCTTCGGCACTAATAAACATTGGTAATGCTAAAGCTAAGGTATATTCTGTTTTACTTTTTAAAATAAGCAATGGCCAAAAATATTCATTCCAAGCATTGATAAAGAACATAATACTAATGGAGATTACTGATGGTCTTACTAAGGGGAGAATAATGTGCCATAAGATATATAGCGGTGAAGCTCCTTCTAAAATGGCACATTCGTAAATACTTTTTGGAATACTGCGCATAGTTTGGTGCATTAAGTAAATACCCATGCCATCTACAATTTCTACGAGAATAACACCGTAAGGTGTGTCTAGAAGTCCCAATGAAGAGATCAATAAATAATTAGGCATGATTAACACAGACATAGGAATAAAAAAGGTCAGAACCATGGAATTGAATAGTAATTCTCTGCCTTTAAATCGATAGTAAACAAATCCGAATCCTGCTAATAAGCTGGTTATGATCTTAAAAATAGTAACCGTAATGGCAATAAAAAAGGTATTACCGGTAAATTGGAAAATAGGGAATCGGTCCAATACTGTAAAATAGTTGGATAATGTTGGATTTTCCGGTAGCGGATTCAAAGGGTACTGAAAGATTTGATTTAAATCTTTTAAAGAAGCCGATACTAGAAATACAATAGGCCATAAGCAAATGAGCAGCGAAACTATAAGGATGATATGGCCGATAAGTTCTTTTTTTAGATTAATTTTCATAGTATACCTTCTTATCTAATACTTTATTACGCCACCAAGCAAATATAACGAATAATAACATCGTTAACACAGCATACGCCGCCGATTTGCCGACTTGATAGAATACGAAAGCATATTGGTAAATAACGTATACGAGGTTTGCACTGCCTTGATTAGGTCCGCCTTGAGTTAATATATTGACCGGAATCATGACGTACTGTAAGCCGAATACCACGGTAATAACAAAGACGTAGATTGCTGACGAAGATGTTTGGGGAATTATAATTTTACGTAAAATGACCCAATCCGAGGCTCCTTCTAAACGAGCTGCTTCAATCATTTCTTTGGAAACGGACATCATGGCAGCCAACATAAGAATAAAGTTATAGCCAAATACTTTCCAAGCAATAATCATGCTAATAGAGAAAATAACTAAAATTGGTTCTTTCAGCCAACGAGGAGAATCAAGACCAAATATTTGTAAAATGGCATCAATAGGTCCCGCTAATGGATTATATATCCATAAGAACAGAATACTTGCAACGGATAGACTAAAAAGCGAAGGCATAAAGAAAAATACTTTGTATAGATTTTTCCCGTATTTAAGAACATAAGCTAAGATATAAGAATAAATATAAGGTAATACAAAGTTAAAAATTAAAAGAAATAGGACAAATAAAACTGTATTTACAATTACAGAATAAAATTCTGCCGTTTGAACGATATCTGTATAATTTGAAATTCCAACAAACTTAATCTTAGAACTTACCATATTCCATGAGAAGAAACTAAGAACTACATTGACGAGTAAAGGCCAATAATAAAAGATTGAAAAGAAGAATGCAGCCGGCAAGAACAGTAAGTAGCCTGATTTTGAAAGACGATTCATATTAAAACTCCTTCTAAGCACAATTAGAATCAATAGATAAAAATAAAATCTAAGGTCTACTGATTCTAATGGCATTAATTTTACAATATGAAAATTTTTTGAAATATTACTTCAGTAAATCGTTAATTTTTAAAGCTGCTTCGTGTAACGCTTCAGATGCAGTTTTACTACCGTTAAGGATAACATCTCGGGCATCAATTAACACTTGTTCTGCTTGTAAGCCATTTTGTCCCGGGAAGCTAACCCAAGGTGTTACATTAGGAAGCATTTCCATGGCTTTTTTTATATTTTCGTTTTCATCAATTAGTTTTTTGTATGGACCTTCTTGTGCCATATTTTTACGTGGCGGTAAGTAACCGGTACCAGTATCCCATTTCGTTAAGTTTTCAGCACTTTCCAAGTATTTTACAAATTCAACAGCGGCTTTTTGTTTAGCTTTATCTTTGCTGAGAATCATGAGGAAGTTACCGCCGGCAGGCACTTTAACTGGTTTGTTGCCAAAGGCAGGGAAGGTTGTAGTCATTACTTTGAAGTTAGAAGATTTTTCAAAATTAGCACGTTTGCCGATGGTAGTTGCTACCATAGCTAATTTACCGGAAGTAAAGCTTTGGAAACCTTCTTCATTAGTTGCGTGTAAGCCTGTGCCGTTTTTAACCATATCGGCAATTACTTGATAAGCATGAGCAGCTTCAGGGGTATCAAAACCGGCCTGCCATTTACCGTCTTTATGAGTTAACATGGTGCCGCCATTGGATTCAACGAGTGCTTGATTGGTCCAAGTATCGGCATATTCTTGCATAAAGAATGCCGGATTACCTGTTTTTTCTTTAATTTGTTTAGCATATTCTGCTACTTCTTCCCATGTTTTCGGTGGTTTATTAGGATCTAAACCGGCAGCTTTAAAGATATCCGGATTATAGTATAAAACCGGTAAGGATAAGGAGTAAGGAACACCGACTTGATCGCCGTTATCTGTTTGTGCTAAGCGAGCAATATTAGGTTCAAAGGTATCTTTTATAAAATTAGGATCACCTGCATCAGCGAAAATTTTATCAATATTTTCCGTTTCAAAGTTTTCGTGTGCATAGTTTAAGAAGTTCCAACCCATTTGCACTACGTCTGGTGTTTGGCCAGATGCTAAAGCAGCCTGTAAGTTTTGAGTTAAGCCTTTGTACATATCCGGATTAAATTTCTCAGTGACTTTAATATTAGGATGTGTTTTGTTAAAATCGGCAACCAATTCACGAACTGTTTGTCCACCAAAACTATCGGATGCGACATGCCAATATTCAATTTCTACTACTTTGTCATTTGCTGAACCACTGTTTGAAGTTGAGTTGCCACAACCTGCAAGTACGAGCAAGGCCAGCATACAAAACAGGCCGGATAAAATGGCTTTTAATCTCATGATTTCCTCCTACCTTGAATAAGGTTTTAATATACTAGATTACAATTTAGTGCACCACATATTTTTCATTAAATCATAATAGTGTAAACATTCAAGATGAAAAATGTAAATTTTAATAAAAATTTTTCAAGGTTTTGTAAGATTTTTGTAGGAGATAAAAAAACTGCCACATCCTTTCGGACATGACAGTTTTCATGATTAGATTTGTAAGATTTTATTTATGTTCTTCTTCGTTAATGCGTTGGATTTCGAGCGCTTCTTCACGATTGAACTTAGTCGATAATACAAGATTTACGAAGTAAGCAATTGTGAGGATAAAGACACCTAAACCAAGCCATTCAGCAGTATTTGCAAAGTCTTTGCCAACCATGCTGAGTGGATCTTCGCCACCGCCGGAAGTTACGGAGATAACGATGATAACCGCAATAATTACACCGATTAAGCTTTCGCCTACGATCATACCGGAAGCGAAGAGAACGCCGCGACGGTTACATTGTTCAACATCGGCATCAGCCAATTCACCGCTACGTTCTTTAGCACGTTTTACTAAGTATTTGCCAACGAAATAGCTCATTAAAGAACCGATAACGAGCGGCATTTCGAGGGAAGGCGGTAAATAGATACCCATCCCGATAGCCAATGGCGGTAAGGATAAAGTAGCTGTTGTGCTCTTTAATACTAAGTTAACGATAATACCGATAATACCGATGCCCACACCGATAAGGATGTAATCCCAATCAAGATTGGAGCTGAAGATACCTTGCGCAATTGTTGTCATCAAAGTAGCTTGCGGTGCCGACAAGGCAGCGGATGGATCCATTTCGGCACGAGGTAACGCACCGGTGAAACCATAAGCTTCGTATAAAAGGTTAAGAACCGGAGCGATAGCGATGGCGCCGGCTACGGAACCGATAAGTAAAGCTACCTGCTGTTTCCAAGGTGTAGCACCTACGAGTTGACCGGTTTTGAGGTCTTGTAAGTTATCGTTGGAAATAGCGGCAATACAAACAACCACACTGGTCATGAATAAGGCCATAGCAGTAGCGAATTTTACGCCTGCGTCAGTAGCGAATAAGTCATTGGCAGATGCAATGGCGAATACTACGAGGGACGAAATGATGATACCCAAAATACCGATACCGGAGATTGGGCTGGCGGATGTACCGATAAGACCGGCCATGTAACCGCAGGCAGCAGCTACGAAGAAGCCGATGCAAAGAGCGATAACGATACCGCAGATAACGAGTGTCCACATAAGAGCAGGACTGATGTCAACGGCACTTACGAAGGAGTAGAAACAAACAACGAGGCCAACTAAAATAAGCAAGAATACAAGTGCGATAGTAGAAGGCTTCATATCTGTATCCATACGATGAGTTTCACGTTCTTCGCCGGACATTTTCATATTTTGAACGGAAATACGCATACCTTCAACAATTGGTTTTGCCAAGGTAATGAGGGTCCAAATAGCGGCAATACCGATACATCCGGCACCGATAAAACGAACCTTTTCTTTCCAAACGGCCATAGCGAAGGATTCTACCGACTTAGCATCGCCCATAGGCAATACATTGGTCAAGTAAGGCACGAAACCGCCCCAAGCGATAATCATACCAACCAAGATAGCGATACCACTGGAGATACCGATAAGGAAACCGGCACCGAGTAAGGCAGTGGAGAAGCCGAGAGGGAACTGAGTAACCCCGCGGCCAACACCGAACCAGAAGCTCATTTCACCGGCCAAGTAATGGAAGCCGTTGGTGAAAAGATTGATGATACCGGCAAAAATACCGCCGCTTACGATTTCTTTCATACCGCTGGCGCTTTGTTTAGCGCTGTCGCCATGATTCTGACTGCCTACTTTAAGAATTTCAGCAGCAGCACGGCCTTCCGGATATGGAAGATCGCTGTTTACTACCATGGCACGACGAAGCGGAATCGTAAATAATACACCTAAACAACCGCCGCAGGCACAAAGTAATAAAGTTTGTATGTAAGGGAAGCCTTGCCAATAGCCTAGCATCAAGAGGCCCGGCAAAACGAAAATAACAGCCGATAAAGTACCGGCAGGC
>NZ_HF986138.1:0-26354 GCF_000431435.1 Veillonella sp. CAG:933 | reverse complement strand
AAGTACCGGCAGCCGATGCTTGGGTTTGAACCATGTTGTTTTCAAGAACGTTGGAGTCTTTGAAAAAACGAAGGATAGCCATGGAAATTACAGCGGCTGGAATGGAGCTGGAGAAGGTTAAGCCAACTTTTAAGCCCAAGTAAACGTTTGACGCGGTAAAAATAATAGTAATGAGTACGCCTAATAGCATACCGCGGAACGTCAATTCCGGCAGATGTAAGTCATGACTCATAAAATCATGCTTCATACTAACCCTCCTTGAGAGAATAAAAAATAGAACACTTAATAATCCTACAAGACGATTGTACAAAAACTGTGGACAAAAATCAATCTCAAATTTAACTCTATATTGTATACATCATAAATCATCATGAAAAAATGCAGAATATCATGATTATTTCACCGTTTTTTGCTATATTATAAATATATAGTGTTTTTTGGCATGATTTAATGTATTAAAGTACATTAGCCATAAAGGGGAATGAAGGAGGAATTTTTTATGAAACAGAAATGGCAAAAATATATAATGGCCGCTGTATTCGGATCCATCGCTTTGGGCGGTTTTGGCGGCGTTAATGCTGCTGACGTGGCCGTTGTAAAAGTGGATTCCGAACCGGCTGCTGCTGTAGTCGATGACAACGGCGATATTGTGGCAGTACAGACGCCGACCGAAGCACATAACAATACGACCGGCGTTATGACTAAACGTGTATCTTCGGATATTTCGCCGGCTTCCAATAAAGCTATGTGGGAAGCATCCGATGAACTGTCGCGTGAAGCGGATTTGGTGAAAGTTCCGGAAGCTAATGCGTACTATCAGCGCTTAGCGGTAGCGGTGCAACCGATTGCCATCAGCGGTGACCGTATCCATGTTACCTATCCGACAGTAACATCCGTCAGCCCGGTGGTAACAAAGGAAATTAACAGTCGAATCACCAAATACGTACAAACATTGCAAAAGAATTTGGAAAAAAACAATCTTAAAGCGGATGTAAAAGAAAATCTGTACATGACATATGATGTTAAAGCCAATGACAAAGGGATCTTCAGTGTATTGCTTAAATCGTATACCATTGGTGACCAAGCTGCTAACGGTTTGAATACAGTAAAAGCGTTCACCTTTAACAGCACCAGTGGCAAAGTGTTGACCTTGCATGACTTTGGCGGCGTTAAATTAGATGAATTAAATCAGGCTATTGCCAATGATGAAGATTTAAAGCCACAGTTTTTCCCTGAAAACAGAACGGTCGACAAAGTTCCTTCCGATTTCTATGCTACGGAAGACCATGAAATTTTTGTTATCTTCCAGCAGGGCACCGTAGGACCTATGTCTTCCGGTACGATTTATGTACCAATGGGTAAATTGAAATACTAAGCCAAACTTAATATGACAGCTTAGCCGGTAAACAGAATAAACAGAAAAAAATGTACGCAGTTCCGATTTTGGACTGCGTACATTTTTTGTTATAGCCAATAAGCTATTAATGTTTATTTTATTTTCTTAAAACAGATAACCGTTATATTGTAACGATATATTTTAACAATATATTTTAACATTACATATTAATGCTTACACATTGAAGCGGAAGTAGGTTACATCGCCATCTTTCATGACATAGTCTTTACCTTCGAGGCGAACAAGACCTTTTTCTTTGGCCGCATTCTGGCTGCCGCAAGCTACAAGGTCGTCAAACGCTACGATTTCCGCACGGATAAAGCCTTTTTCAATGTCGGAGTGAATTTTGCCGGCTGCTTGAGGGGCTTTCGTACCTTCTACGATAGTCCAAGCGCGGGCTTCCATTTCACCGGCAGTGAAGAAGTTGATAAGGCCCAATAAGGAATAGCTGGCTTTAATTAACTTAGTTAAACCGCTTTCGGTAAGACCGAGTTCTTCAAGGAATGCCGCCGCTTCTTCATCGGATAATTCGGCGATTTCCGATTCGATACGAGCGGATACAACTACGACGCCGGAACCTTCGTTGGCCGCATATTCTTCTACTTTCTTTACATATTCGTTAGCTTCGTAATCAGAAATTTCATCTTCCGATACATTGGCTACATATAAGGATTTCTTAGCCGTTAACAAGGTTAACTCTTTAAGAATTTCCAACTCTTCTTCGTCGAGACCTTGGGCACGTATCGGAATGGCTTCGCCGAGACCTTCGATGACTTTTTCCAAAATCGGAAGTTCGATGCGAGCATCTTTGTCACCGCTCTTGGCGATTTTTTCAATACGCTGTTTGCGTTTTTCAACGGAATCAAGATCGGCCAAGCAAAGTTCCGTGTTGATGATTTCAATGTCACGAATCGGATCGATGGAACCGGCTACGTGGGTGATGTTAGGGTCATCAAAACAACGTACAACTTGGGCGATAGCGTCAACCTGGCGGATGTGGCTAAGGAATTTGTTGCCCAAACCTTCGCCTTTGGAAGCACCGGCTACGAGACCGGCAATGTCAACGAAACGCATAGCAGCCGGAATAATTTTTTTAGATTT
Source organism: Veillonella sp. CAG:933 (assembly GCF_000431435.1). Taxonomy (NCBI): domain Bacteria; kingdom Bacillati; phylum Bacillota; class Negativicutes; order Veillonellales; family Veillonellaceae; genus Veillonella; species Veillonella sp. CAG:933. The sequence goes on along the minus strand of NZ_HF986138.1, from coordinate 23,857 downwards.
AAACATAACGGCCAATTGATTGATGCGGTCATCCGGCACGTCAACCACACCTACGTTAGGTTCGATTGTACAGAACGGATAGTTGGCCGCTTCGGCACCGGCCTTGGTAATAGCGTTAAACAGCGTACTTTTGCCCACATTAGGAAGGCCTACAATACCTACTTCAAGATTTGTACTCATTTCATTCTCCTCACTCATCAGTTAAGTCTGCTATAGGTGATTATGGGAACCACCGACGTCTATGTTAGTTATAAATTACTATGTTAACAATTTATTATAACATAGAAACTGCGCGGATGCACTGTTAACCGTTTTTACGTTTATTGGTAAAGGTGTGGATACTGATAAAACCGGTGATGATAATGAAGGTAATAAGGGCAAAAATCTGTGGACATAAATACTCGACACCTATTCCTTTTAGCATGATGCCGCGGATGATGGTCAAGTAGAAGGTCATGGGCATGATGGCGCCAAGGTATTGAAAAATGGCATCCATGGCCACACGGGGGAACATAAAACCGGATAACAAAATGCTCGGCATATATACCAAGATCGACATCTGCATGGCTTGGAGCTGGGTTTTGGCCACGGTGGAAACGAGGATTCCCAGCATCAATGAGGCGATGAGGAAGATGGTCGTTGTCATAAAGAGGACGAAAAAACTGCCTTGAAACGGCACATCAAATAGCAGAATCCCTGCTACCAAAGCGATACCCGCCTGAGCGTAGCCGATGATTACATAGGGAATTACTTTGCCGATGATGATTTCATAGTCTTTGAGCGGCGTTACCATTAACTGTTCCAAGGTACCCACCTCCTGCTCGCGCACGATAGCCATGGCCGTAATACTTACCAAGGTCATGGTAATCATGAGGCTGATAATGCCCGGCACAATGTTATAGGCGGTTATGAAATCCGGGTTGAACCAGGGGTTGATTTTAACTTCAATGGCATTACCGGATGGCATCGCTTGGCCGGTAGCCAGCAAGCGTTGTGACGTAATACTTAGGGACCGCTGTTGTCCTAAGAGTTGTGCCGTGCTGATGGCGCTGTTGGCTATGGTATTGTCACTGGCGTCGACGATGAGTTGCATTTCCGCGGTGCGCCCGTGTTTAATATCCTCACTGAAGGTTGGCGGAAAGGTGAGGGCCGCTACGGCCTTACCGGAATAAATGCTGTCTAACATGGCCTGGTTGCTATCTACATATTCAACGACATCATAGTAGGAGGTGCCCACGAAGGCATTAATAAGCTCGCGGCTTTCTTCGCTTCTTGATTGGTCATAAATAACCGTCGGTACATGTTTTACATCCGTATTGATGGCGTAGCCGAAAATAATGAGCTGCATTAAGGGCATTAAAATCAGCATAAATAAGGTGGCTTTATCCCGTTTCATCTGGTGAAACTCTTTTATCAGTATAGCCCAAATTCGTTGCATATCATTGACTCCTAGCTTGTTTCATATAATAAATAAAGGCATCTTCCAAATTATGAGCACCCGGTGTGGTTTCTTTTAATACTTTAGGGCGACCTTCGATAATTTTAGATCCTTTATCCATAAAGAGAATGCGGTCACATTGTTCCGCTTCGTCCATGAAGTGGGTGGTTACTAATATCGTGGTGCCTCGGTCGGATAATTTATTGATGACGTCCCAGAATTGACGACGTGTCAACGGATCGACACCACTGGTCGGCTCATCCAGGTACACGATGGCCGGTTTATGTAAAATGGCGGCTCCTAAAGAGGCTCGTTGGCGCCAGCCGGTCGGTAATTCACGGACTAAGCGGTTCTTAATGTCGTGTAATTCAAGTTCGTTGATGACGGTATCGATGCGTTCGGCTAATTCAGCCTTTTTTAAGCCGTAGACGCGACCGTAAAAGGTGAGGTTTTCCATGACTGTTAAATCGGCATAGAGACTGAATTTTTGAGACATGTAACCGATGCTTGATTTTATGAGTGACACATGCTTTGTCACATCCGTATTGAGTACTTCGATTTGGCCGGTCGTAGGGGTCAAGGTGCCGCAGAGCATGCGAATAGTCGTGGATTTACCGCAGCCGTTGGAGCCGAGCAACCCGAAGATTTCCCCTTCTTTAATAGTAATATTAAGCTTGTTGACGGCTGTAAAATCACCGAATCGGCGCACCAGGTCTTGCGTTTGAATAACGATTGGTTTATCGGTGAGTCGCTCAAAGTCATGGTGCACTGCATAATCGGCGGTAAGTTCGTTGTTTTTATTGACGAGGCGAATATATACTTCGTCCAGTGTTTGGTTTGCTTTTACATTGGTCTGAGCTCGTAGTTCTTGTGGCGTGCCGAGGGCTAAGATTTGACCGGCTTCAAAAAAAGCAATCTGCGTGCAGTAGTCTGCTTCGTCCATGAAAGGCGTAGCGACTACCACGGTGGTACCGTCTTGGTTGATTTTTTTGATTAAAGTCCATAATTCGCGGCGTGATAAGGGGTCGACATCGGTTGAAGGTTCATCCAAAATGAGTAGTTTTGGTGTGTTTAAGAGCGCTACGGCTAAAGCTAATTTCTGCTTCATGCCGCCGGATAAATCATTGGCCATGCGGTCTTTAAATTGGCCAAGGCCTACATATTCGGCGAGAGTATCACATTTACTGTGCAGATCATCCTTACTGAGTCCGTATAGACGACCATACAACTCGAGGTTTTCGTACACACTTAGATTGGGATATAAGGCGAAGAGCTGCGATACATAGCCGATAGTGTGCTTTATGTCGCGCGGCGAGGCACCATTAATAGTTATAGTGCCTTCGTTTGGGACGATTAGTCCGCAAAGCATGCGAAGGAGCGATGATTTGCCGGCACCGTCGGCACCAACGAGGCCAAACATTTCACCGTCCGGAATGGTCAGGTTGATACCCTTAAGGGCGTGCACATCGCCGTAATGTTTGTGGACATTTTGAATGCTAATCATGGAATCACCACATCCACGGGCATACCCGGTTTAAGAATTTCCTCACCATTTTTTACTTTAATACGCACTTTATATACTAAATTTGAGCGTTCCGTTTTAGTGATACTTTGACGCGGCGTATATTCCGCTTCGGGGCTGATGCGTTCAATATAGCCTTCAAAGATTTGGTTTGGTAAGCCGTCTACTTTGATTTGTGCTTTGTCGCCTACTTTAATGAGAGCCAATTGCTCGGTCGACACGTAGATATGGACCCACGCATCCTGCATATCGGCGATGGTTAAAACAGGTGCGCCGGCTTTCACATATTCACCTTTATTGTAGTTCTTGGTTAAAACAAGGCCGTTAACCGGGCTTTTCATAATTAAATCTTCCACGCGGCTTTGGGCAGAGGCTACATTAGCGTTTAACGCTTCTACCTGAGCCTGGGCAGCGGCAATCTGTTGGCTGCGGGTGCCCTGTAATAATTCTTGGTAATCGGCCGTCGCTTTGGTGAGGTTCTGCTGGGCTACCTCATAGGCTTGTTGTTTTTGATCGCGTACTTGGGCGGACACAGCATCTTCGGCATATAAGGCGTCATAGCGATTAAATTCACGTAGCGCTTGGTCACGTGTAACGGTCGCGGAGTCGACCAAGGCTTTGTATGCTTTGATTTGATCTTCACGAGCACCGGCTTGTAAATCCGCTAAGTTGGCGGCTCCTTGAGCGAGCGATGCTTTAGCGGCATCAAGGGCTGTGTTGGTGGTTGGTTCAGATAAGGTAAATAGTGTTTCACCGGCGGTGATGCGGCTGCCGAGATCTACATCAAGACCTGAAATATAACCGCTGCTGCGCGGAGTAATATCGTATTGGTGAACTTCGATGGTACCTACCGTGTTCACCTTGCCGGTAGTTGTGCGGGGGTAGAAGTAGTAGATGGTGATGCCGATTAAAAGAATCAGCACCAGGCCGATGGGGATATATTTCTTTTTCATAGGGGGCTCCTTAGCTAAGTAGTAAAAAAGATATCACTTGATATTAGAGTTCTGGCTTACATTTTATGCTTCGATTCAATCTCGCATTCCGGGAAATAGGTATCAAAAAAGAAATGCAATGATGCTTTGGTTTCTTCCGGCGAAATGAAGACATCTTTCATTGTCTTAACGCCTTCATTAATAGAGGCGCTGTAAATAACCGGAAAGACCAAAATGGAGATTAAGTGGCTGAAGGTAAATTTAGTCATATTACGTATGGCTTCATCGGAGGCATCCGGTTGTTGCTCTTTAATGAGGAGGGCTACATGACTCATTATTTTGGCAACCCCTTGGGTTCGTAAGAATTTAAGATAGGTCATCTGGGTTGGGAAGGTTTGCTTTGATGAAAAGAGATAGAAAATAAACTTCTTATGCTTGGCTAAATGCTGTTGATATTGCAATAAAAAATCGAATAAACGCTTGCGCGGCGGCGTTTTTTCGTCTTCGAGGAGTTTAAAAAACTCTTTGGCACGGATTAGAATTTGGTTGATGACCTCATTAAAGAGGTTTTCTTTATTTTTAAAATGGTAATTAACGAGTGCCACGTTGACGTCTGCTTCGGCGGCAATCATGCGTACCGTGATGCTGCTGATATCGTCATTATTGAGCATTAAGCGATAGGTTGTGTTGATGATTTTATCTTTCGTTGATTCTGCCATAATTATGTCCTTTATATAGATTAGAAAAATAAGAATTGTAATATAGTTTGCTGTTTTATTTTAAAATTTAAACATTGTTTAATTTACAATTTAATTTTAAACGCTGTTTAAATTAAAATCAAGGGGCAGATGAAATAAATATTAGGAAGATCAATTTTAGATAATCAGTCATTGAGGGGGAAAGCAAGAAGTAATTTAAAAAAGCAAATAAAAAAGCAACTTAAAGATGTTATCTCTAAGTTGCTTTAAAGAGGAATTTTTAGTTGTTAATATTACTCAGTATTTACGAATTACAATCTTTTGGTGCAATTCTATCTCCCATATACGTTTTGCCCCAGTCACACATGGACTCGATAATAGGGGATAAAGTGAGGCCGAATTCCGTTAAGCTGTATTCTGTTTTAGGTGGGACTACGGGATAGACTTTGCGTTCGATAACGCCCGCATCTTCCAGTTCACGCAGCTGCTGGGTTAACATTTTTGGCGTTGCCTGAGGAATGACACGCTGTAATTCACTATAACGATGAGTACGTTCCAATAAATGCCATAAGATGATGCATTTATATTTGCCGCCTAACAGGCTTAGAGCCGCTTCAACGGGGCATTGAAACATAGAATTTTTGGTAGCCATGATAATCCCTTCCTAAAAATATAATTTATTATTTACCGGCTTTTGCTTTTAATAAAGTAGCCGCTAAGCCACGGAGCCAGTCCTGATGGCCGATATTCATTGGATCTGTTGGGTCTTCGTGTAAAGCCACGGCGGGTTTGCCGATTTGAGATTCTTGAGTCAAAATACGCACACGATTTTCCGATAAATCTTCAATGAGCCAAGCATGGATTACATCAAGACGCGTTTCGGCGTCGCCTTCAGCCCAGCCATGCCAAGCTAAACGGCCCGGTTGATCACCTTTTGGCGCTTCAAATTCGGTAATTTCTGCTTCGATAGGGAAACCGAAGGTTTTAAAACGAAAACGCGTATTTTCAGCAAGCTTGGTACCTTTAGTATTGTCAAACTCCACATCGGCCACATTTTTATAATAAGTTGGCCAAATGGCGGTATCGATTAAATTGTCAAAAGCTTCGGCAGCCGTAACTCCTTGGATAATCACTTCGTTGGAAGCAAAGTTGTCGGTTGTACCCGGTAAATATTCGTGTGGCCAATTAATTTCATGTAACATAATATATCTCCTTTTATTGTAACATAGTCTTGGTTATTTATTTTGCAGTATTAAATGTTAGTATTCGGTAATGAATCCTAATTTATTAATGTATTTGTAAATTTTGAAAACAATTCTTATCAGCTGATGGATTCATTATATGCTAAATATGATTTGAAAGGAAGAATGCACTTTAAAGTGCTATAGTACCCAAAAAGATAGTATAGAGGTTTTAAAGTAGTGTACTACTGAGTTAAACGTTTAGTTAATACACAAAAAAAGACCGTAACGATAACAGAAAATCTGTTTTCGTTACAGCCTCTTAGTATATAGGTTATTCTATTGTTGGTATTAATATATTGTTACGAATTATAAAGAATGAGCGCGCAATTCTTCAGCACTGTGGGTAGAAATCCAAGCCGGTGGAATATCGAACACAGTGTAAGCACCGGTGCCGCCGTGTTTAGCTAAGCGATAAATACCGCGTGCATAGGCCGTCAATACAGAGCCGGTGAATTCAGGATTGCTGTCGAGTTTTAAGGAATATTCTACAACGTGACGGGTACCTTCGGTGCTTTCACCGCTGCGAAGTACGAAACCGCCGTGTGGAATGCCTTTATGGTTTTTGTCGAGTTCTTCTTGGGAGATGAAATGAACGATGGTTTCATAACCAACGAAGTAGTTTTCCATAGTTTTGATTTCGTTTTCGATTTTATCTTTGTCAGCCCCTTCAGCGGCGACTACATAGCATTCACGAAGGTGACCGGACTGAGCCGTCACTTCAGGAGTTTGACCCTGACGAATCTGTTCCAAATATTCTTCGCGAGGTACAGTATACTGACGAGCATCCACTACGCCATCCAAACGACGAATGGCGTCGGAGTGACCCTGGCTGACACCGCGGCCCCAGAAGGTGTAGGATTTACCCTGTGGCAAAATGCTTTCGGCAAAAACGCGTTGCAAGGAGAACATGCCCGGATCCCAACCGCAAGAAATTAATGCCGCATTGCCGCCTTCTTTAGCTGCTTTGTTAACATTTTCAAAATGTTCCGGAATGCGTGCATGGGTATCGAAGCTGTCGATAACGGTGAAATGTTTAGCCACCATCGGAGTCTGTTCGATTAAGTCTGTAGCGGAACCGCCGCAAAGAACCATAACGTCGATTTTGCCCTTGAAGCTTTCCAATTCACTCATAGCGTAGCTTGGCACGCCGCTCACTGTTTCTAAACCGTTACGACGAGAAAAAACACCAACTAATTCCATGTCCGGCTGTAATTTTACAGCCGCTTCTACGCCACGGCCCAAGTTGCCGTAGCCTACAATGCCTACTCTGATTTTCATAGGTCAAACCTCCTACATATATAATAATATTGTAATCATTGCAATCTTTTTGATATACACTCTTATTTAAGTATACTCTGTGTAGAGTTCGGTGTATAGTTAAAAATGTCATTTTCTATAGAAAATTAGAATAGTATAAACAGCAAATAGTAATTATTGGAAATTTTGGGCTTTTTTTTATAAAAAATTTGCCTTTTTATTAGAATTAGTATATAATTGAAAAGCTTATTGATGGTAAGCGCTTCCTACCCCTATGGAAGATAGGGGCATATGTCCAAAAGAGGAGGTGATTTTGTATGAACAAATACGAAGTCATGGTGATTGTGAAACCAGCCGAAGAAGAGACAACCAACGCGGTTATTGAAAAAGTAGAAGCTTTGATTGCTCGTGTAGGCGGCACAGTAGAAAAGGTAGATCGTTGGGGCAAGCGTCGTCTTGCTTACGCAGTGAAAAAATTCACTGACGGTTTCTACGTATTGGTTAACTTTGAAGCAGATCCTGCAGAAATCAAAGAAATCGATCGTGTATTAAAAATCAACGATGATGTCCTTAAACACCTAATTGTTAAACACGGCAAGTAAGCTCTGGGAGGTTTACTATGAACTCAGTACAGATCTTAGGTAATTTAGCTCGTGACCCTGAAGTGCGCTTTACTAAAACCGGTAGAGCCGTAGCATCATTTACAGTGGCTGCGACAAACACATATTTTGATTCCACTACCAATGAACAGAAGGAACAAACCGCCTTCATTAACTGTGTAGCTTGGGGTAAATTAGGGGAAGCAGCTGGTAACCTACGTAAAGGGAGCCGTTGTTTCGTTGAAGGTCGTTTGAATACCCGTTCTTATGAAACTCAGGATGGGCAAAAACGCTATGTAACTGAAGTAGTAGCCAACTTTGTTGGTACATCCTTAGATACTCAGAACACCGATAGCTTTGGTGGTGGGTCTTCTAATTTTGATAACTTCGGTAGCAGCAACGATGAAAACATTCCGTTCTAGTGTTTAGGACTCCTACTAATTCGAAAAGGAGGATTCACATAATGAGAAGAGATAGAAGCAGAAAACCAAGAAGAAAAGTATGTAACTTCTGCGTTGATCATGTAGATCAAATCGACTACAAAGATATTGCTAAACTTCGTCGTTTCACGACTGAACGCGGCAAAATTCTTCCACGTCGTATTTCCGGCACTTGCGCTAAACATCAGCGTAAATTAACATTAGCAATCAAACGCGCTCGCGCTATTGCTTTGTTGCCATTCACAGCAGAATAATACTTTATAGCTTGATATGAAGTATTAAACCCCGGTAGCCGAAAGGTTGCCGGGGTTTTTTATTGGCTATACCAATAGTTTTTGTTACAATAACACTATATAGATGTTTTCTAATATAGTATTAATATATATGGAGGTACGAAGATGAAAAATTTTATTACACCTCAAGAGTTAGCCAATATTCAAAAAGACGTTGTAATTTTAGATGTACGTGATGATAAAGCTTATGCCACAGGTCACATTGAAGGAGCCTTTGCAATTAATTTAGCCGGTGATTTATCCGATCCCGTTGAAGAACATGGTGGTCGTCATCCTTTGCCAAACATGGTTGAATTTGCTAAAAAAATGGAACGTTTTGGTATTACTAAAGATACTCCTGTTGTTATTTGTGACAGCTGGATTTTCTTAGCCGGTCGTTTATGGTGGATGCTCAAATACATCGGCTTAGACGTTGTAAAAGTATTAGAAGGCGGCATTGAACGATGGGTAAAAGAAGGACATACTTTAACTACTGATTCAACTGAATTACCAACCGAAACAAGTCAACTTGATTATCGTTTACAACCTCATATGCTTATGAGCCGTGCCGAAGTGTTGGCAGCCAGTGAAAATGGTGACCACATCATCGTTGATGCTCGTGCGAGCGAACGTTATGACGGTAGCGTTATCGATACCATGGATGGTATGACCGGTCATATTCCGACAGCAGTCAACTATTATTGGGAAAATTGTTATACTGCTAACGGTTTAAAGTCTGAAGCAGAGTTGAAAGAAATGTTCAAAGATTTGAAAACGACTAAGACACCAATTGTGACATATTGCGGCTCCGGTATTACGGCTTGCCTTGCTATGCTCGCCATGAGTGAAATCGGTATTGAATCCGCTCTTTATGTGGGAAGTTCCAGTGATTGGGTAACGTATGAAAACTTCCCTATTAAAACAGGGTGTGAGTTTGTGAAGGCGTAGCCTTAATTCCTTCTCTTCTTTCTATAATGTTCTGACTGAAAATAGGCTCGGCGAATCATCGCCGGGCTTTCTTCATTTGATGAATAATAGGGCTCCCTTTTTTCTTTAACAACGATTTCCGCCTCTAACTGATTATTGAATTCCCCCAAATACAGTATAATCGGCGTTTTATCCTTGCTGTTCATAACACTAAATTCTCCTTATTAATCACGATAAATTAATTTATTGATTATGCTTTGATAAAAACATAATACGCCGTTTATTATACACCTTTTATTTGAAATGTGAAGTGTAAATGAGTAAAAAATTGACATGATTTTTACTGCCTTAAATTTATTTTTATTTACTTTTTAAGGCTACTATTTTAGTAGAAATTCAGTTAACTATGAATTGATTATAATTAATATCAATATAGACCTTATTGTTTATTGCTGTTGACTTATAGCTTCATTTTTTGAGTGTTATCTCCGGTAAACTCACGTATATTGCAAGAAGTACATATACCCCTTACGGTATAATACTATACCTACTAGGGTATAATAAATTAAAGAAAATTTGAGTAAACATAGGAATCTATCAATATAATGAATTATTTTTCTATAAAATAGCTTAAAACGGCTAAAAATTCCTGACTTTTTATTGACACATTTACAATAAATACGCTAACATATTAGTGATAAAGGATTTTATTTTCGAAATTGAATAATATACTCTGACTAACTTCTATAAAAGATCTTAGTGTTGTAAGTGTCGGGTATGCCGAGCGATTTAAGAGGAAAATAGGTGCAAATCCTATGCTGGAAACAGCTGTAAATGAGGAGTTTATTTCAACAAGGAGTCACTGGGAAACTGGGAAGGCTGGAAATAAACGATGAATCATGAGCCAGAAAGCCTGCTTATAACAAATTGACTGTTGCACATAGTTAATGGGATGTGTTATGGGGTTAATTTGACTAAAATTTGTTTTGCGTACTCACTCTTTCAAGGGTGAGTTTTTTTATTTACTAAATTTTATGAATTTTTATAATAGAAGTTTGATTTAAAACGATATTGTCTAAAAAGGATTCATAGATGTTGATAGTGTAAGTTTGAAAATTGAGTATATTAGGGGGGGACAGGAATGTTTAAAAAAACACTGCAGCATTTGGGGCAGGTGTTGGTGACGGTAATTGGGGTTACATTTTTAACTTTCAGTTTAAGTTTTCTGGCGCCGGGCGACCCTGTGCTCATGATTTTGGAAACCGCGGATACCATGGTTTCACAGGAACTGATTGATCATACGAGGCAGGAATTGGGGTTAGATAAACCGTTCTTGGTGCAATATGGTAATTGGTTGTCTCATGCGGTGCAAGGGGATCTTGGAATGTCGTATTCAGCCAAGAAACCTGTTGTAGATAAGATGATGGAGGCCTTACCGGGTACACTTATGTTGGCGAGTGTAACAATTGTGATGCTACTCGTCATAGCCGTTCCCATGGGGGTTATCGCCGCTATCTACCAGAATAAATGGCCTGACTACCTCTTCCGCGGAATTGCATTTATCGGTATTTCCATACCGGCTTTCTGGCTTGGTCTTATGTTGCTTTACATTTTTGGCTATAAATTGGGTATTGCCCCGATTGCGACGGCAACCGTTTCGTTAAAAAATGCGATTTTACCTGCTTTTACCTTGGCATTTACGTTAATTTCAAAATTTATGCGCCAGGTACGTTTGGTAGTTTTGGAAGAAATCAATAAAGATTATGCCGTAGGTGCTAGAGCACGCGGTATGACAAATACGGAAATCATGTTTAAACATATTTTGCCAAATGCCTTTTTACCACTACTTACCATCTTCGGTATGTCCATGGGCTGGTTGCTTGGTGGGGTTGCGGTTGTAGAGATGGTATTCTCGTGGCCGGGGCTTGGTAAAATGGCCGTACAGGCGATTACTTTCCGTGATTATCCGTTAATTGAAGGTTTCGTACTTTGGGCTTCTATTGCGTATATGTTAATTAATGGTGTAATCGATTATTCGTATACGCTCTTGGATCCTAGATTGAGAAGGGGGAGTAAATAATGAAAGAGTTTATTAGAACACATAAAGCTTTCTCCTTCTATACATCCTTAGTTTTATTGGTTGTATTGATAGCTCTTTTTTCACCATGGCTTACGCCGAACGATCCGTTTGCTTCGAATTTAAGCAATGCCTTAAAAGCGCCGAGTTCTACCCATTGGTTCGGGACGGATAAATTAGGTCGTGACGTATTGTCGCGTATCATTTACGGCACCGGCTTATCCTTATTCATGGGCTTTACCATTGTTGTGTTGGTTGCGTCCATCGGTACCTTAGTAGGATCTTTGGCCGGTTATTTCGGCGGCAAAGTTGAAATGGTGCTCATGCGTCTTTGCGACATCATGATTTCTTTTCCGGGCATCGTGCTTGCCATCGCTATTGCCGGTATTATGGGCGGTAGCGTAGGCAATACCATTTTGGCGCTCACCATTGTAGGTTGGGCTAAATATGCGCGTTTAGTGCGAAGTCTTGTTATTAAAGTTCGTCAGGAAGATTATATAGCGGCCGCTATTATGAGTGGCGGTACGTCGGCCGTTATCTTGCGTCGTCACGTGTTGCCAAACATTATGCCGCTCGTCGTTGTAACGGCCAGCATGGACCTTGGCGTTATGATGCTCGAAGTAGCCGGTCTCTCATTCCTCGGTTTCGGGGCACAACCACCGACACCGGAATGGGGGTTAATGCTCAATGAAGGTCGTCAATATTTACAGTTGGCACCATGGCTTATGATTTTCCCGGGGGCGGCTATTCTTATCGTAGTATCTATTTTTAACCTTTGGAGTGACAGCTTGCGCGATATTTTGGATCCGCGTCAAAACAGAGGCTAAGAGACGGAATCTTTATATAGGTTAATGGGAGAATTTCGTATTTACATTTTGTCAGATGATACCCGTTAGGGATTTATATAATTTCATCTTGAGTGTTAGCGTTAATCAAACTGTGTGTTAATTTGTTAAAGGTATTTTTATGGAGGAATGTTATTATGAAAAAATTCTGGCGTAAAGCGCTACTCGGTGGCTTAGGCGTGGTATTGGCGGCATCGCTTTTGGCCGGTTGCGGCAGTGATTCTGCAGAAAACAAAGATGTGTTAAAAGTAGGGGTAACCAACTTTGCGGATACGTTGGAGCCTACCGATAACTTCTATGCTTGGGTAGTTATGCGTTACGGTATCGGTGAAACGCTTACCAAGTTTGACAAATCCATGGTGGCTAAACCTTGGATAGCATCTAAATGGTCCTTGGCTGATGATAAATTGACTTGGACATTTACGATTGATGATAAGGCTAAATTCTCTAACGGTAAAAAAGTAACGGCTGCTGAAGTAAAAGAATCTATTGAGCGTGCTTTTGCTAAAGCTAAACGTGCCAGTACATTCTTCGAATATGATTCTATTGAAGCCAACGGTCAGGATTTAATTATTAAGACTAAAAAACCTATGCCGAACATGCCCGGTTTATTAGCGGATCCTTTATTCCTCGTTGTTGACGTACAAGCTGAAAAAGATGGCCGTAACTTTGCCAAAGAAGGTCCGATTGCAACCGGCCCGTACACCGTTGTTTCGTACAGTAAAGATAAATCCGTGTTAAAAGCTAATGAAAACTACTGGAATGGTTCCGTACCGTTCAAAACTGTAGAAGTGCCGTCCATTGAAGACCCTAATACTCGTGCTATGGCATTACAATCCGGTGAAGTAGATATGGCCGTTAACATTGGGCCGGGCGAAATCGATCTTTTCAAAGGGAACGACAAATTCCAGGTTGATGAAATTGCTTCCTTGCGCGTAGTATTGGCGCGTATCAATCAAAAAGGCTTATTGGGCGACCCTAAAGTGCGTGCTGCCTTCATCAGCGCTACGGACCGTCAAAACTATGCAGATGTACTCTTAAAAGGCACCTTCATTCCGGGTAAAGCACCGATTCCACCATCCATGGATTATGGTTTTAATCAATTGACTGATCCAAATGCGTACAATCCTGACCGCTCTAAACAATTATTGGCAGAAGCCGGTTGGAAAGATACCGATGGCGACGGAATCTTAGATAAAGACGGTCGTCCGTTGTCCGTTAACTTCGTAGTATACAACAGTCGTGCTGAGTTACCTATCTTCGCTGAAGCGGTACAAGCTGACCTTCGTAAAGTGGGCGTAGATGTAAAAATTAAAACGGTTGACTATACCTTAATCGATAAAATGGGGATCGACGGAGATTATGATTTGCTTATCTCCAATATCGTAACAGCGAATACCGGTGACCCTGAAACATTCCTCAAATGGTACTGGAAAACTAATGTTAACGGCGATAATCCGCAAAATGGTTCCGGTTACAGCAATCCTGAATTCGATGCTAAATTAGATGCATTGTCTACTGAATTCGATCCGGCTGTTCGTAAACAATTAATTATTGAAGCACAGCAGATTCTCTTAAATGACGGTGCAGCTTTATACCTTGGTTACCCAATGACTAATATCATTGCCAATAAAGCACTTAAAGGTGTAGTTATGTTCCCATCCGATTACTACTGGATTACGAACGATATTTCTAAATAAGCTCATTTGTATATCGTTGTTTTGATACGAAATACTATTAGGTGATATATAATATTTTGAAAAATCTTTGTTATATAAGCAATACGAAAGGATGTGCGCAAACGATATGACACGGGAGGCAGCACTGGTAGAAGTAAATAATTTGAGCATAGCCTATGGTGAAGCGGCGCCTTCTGTGACAGACGTTACGTTTTCCTTAGAAGAAGGCGAAATTCTCGTTATTGTAGGTGAGTCGGGCAGTGGCAAAACCACGGTCATTCGTGCCTTAATCGGCTTGTTGTCCGTAGGAGGTCATGTTGTGGCCGGCGGCGCTAATTACCGCGGCCAAGATATTGCTACATGGTCTGAGGAAGAATGGCGGAAATATAGGGGCACCGATATTTCCATGATCTTCCAGGATAGCGGCAGTGCTATGGACCCGATTCAGACCATCGGCAAACAGTTCATTGCCCATATTCGTCGCCACAGTGATTTAGATAAAGGGGCGGCGGAAACGAAAGCCATCGAATTGATGAAAATGGTATCCTTGCCGGCGGATAAGGACTTTTTGAAACGGTATCCCTTTGAACTTAGCGGCGGTCAACGTCAGCGCTTGGGGATTGCCATGGCGATGGCCTTCACGCCACACTTGTTGCTTGCCGATGAACCGACTTCGGCCCTTGATGTGACAACGCAGGCTCAGATTGTAGAGGAATTGATGCGGCTTTGCCAAAAAAGTCGCACCGGCATTATCATGGTAACCCACAACATCGGGGTAGCCGCTCATATGGCGGATAAAATCATGGTTATGCAACAAGGTAAAGTGGTAGATTACGGCTCACGGGATGATGTTCTTTTCAAAGAGCATTCCGCTTATACCCAGCAGTTATTGCAAGCCGTACCGACGTTAGGAGGGACACGCTATGTCGACACAGTTGAATAAGGAAGCCGTAGCCTATACTGAAAATTACGGCACTCATACTTCAATGGCGGCGGCTGACGGCGTAGGCACTCCGATTTTGGAAGTTAAAGGTCTTTGTAAAAATTTCTCGTTGCCGAATGGTGGCACGTTGCAAGCTTGTAAAGAAGTATGTTGGTCCTTATGGCGCGGCGAATCGCTGGGGATTGTTGGTGAATCGGGCTCCGGTAAAAGTACGCTCATGAAGATGATTATGCAAATGACAGCACCTTCCGGTGGCGAAATCTATTTAAACGGTGTGGAAATTTCCAAAGCATCGGCCAAAGAAAAGCGCGAACAACGCCGCAAGATTCAAATGGTGTTCCAGGATTCCTCGCAGGCCTTTGACCCGCGTATGTCAGTTGAAGATATTATTTGTGAACCTTTGTATAATTTCGGTCTTTTGAAAAAAGGAGAAACCACGGCTATTGCCACCAAGTATTTGGAGATGGTTGGGCTTAACGGCACGTTTGCCAAACGTTATCCTCATGAAATGAGTGGCGGTCAGCGTCAAAGGGTGGCCATTGCCCGTGCCTTAGTGTTGGAGCCGGATATTGTTGTATTTGACGAAGCGACTTCGGCTCTTGATGTATCCGTACAAGATTCGATTGCTAAATTGCTCGTTAAATTGCAAAAGGAAAAGAATCTAACGTATTTATTTGTTGCTCATGACATTGCCTTAATTCGCAGTATATGCCATAGAGTAGTTGTGATGTATAACGGCGAAGTGGTGGAAGCAATTTCGGCGAAACATTTAACAGAAGCTAAACATCCTTATACACGTAAGCTGTTAGCGGCTGTATTTGAAGTGACGGAGCATCGCAAACCGGTCGTATTATAAGGTGAAGGCAGTAGGGACTGCCAAGGCGTTATAGTAGGATGATGTAGGTATTTGGAGGCTGATTTATTAGGTATGGCAAATATTGAACTGATTACCCCGGACACGCCGCGGGAGCCGATTTATCAATTCTTAGTTGAGCAAATGCATTTGCATTATAGAAGGCCTTTGGATAGTGAGCATAATAAGTATTTTTTACAATTAGCGGAGCATTATTCACCGGATAAACGAAGTTCTTTCTATGTGCTCTATGAAAATGGCGAAGTCATGGGAACCGGTTGTGTAAGTCCTTTAGAAGCTCACCATCGTCGCCCGCCCCATTGCGTGGATGCATCAACTTGGGGCTATATATCGCGCGTGTATGTTTCGCCGAAGGCTCAAAGTAGTGGCTATGGACGTCAGATTTATGAGTTGCTGGAAAAAAGTGCTAAAGAGTTTGGTTATACCCATCTATGTTTGAATACCCATAGATTTCTCATCAAAGGATGTGCCTTCTGGCAACGCCATGGTTATGTTGAATTTTATGATACAAAGGATGAGTGGCAAACCTATTGGCTCAGTAAAGAGCTTAGCTGAGGTGTGTTTGAATGATTATGAAAAAAGTTATCCACCAAAACAGGGTGACTTATTCACAGTTTGTCACAGGTTTATACACATTAAACTATCGGTTATCCACTACTTATCCACAGAAAAGTGATTAAGTTTTAAAAAATAAGTTATTCACAAGCGAATATATAAAAAGAAAAAGCGTAATGCATTCGGATTCAAAATTGAATCTCTGCATTACGCTTTTCCTTATAGGCTACACACAATGAAAGCTATAGAGTAGCGTTGGGGGGTGTGAGTAATGTTTCTGGGGTCAGCTATATAGACACTTAGACAGCACTGTCGTTTTCTGGCATTACGCTATCCAAGAGGAGGAGTATATTGTTGCCAATCTCCGAATAAAAGCGCACGCTATTAGTTGACTCTATAAATTCCCATTTAACATGCATACCCGTATCGTTAGGGCCGTACTTTGAGCGGAGCGCTGTCTGTACGGTTTGGGGTAAGCGAATATCATACATAATGTTATAACGGTTGAATTTATCGTCCACCAAAATATAGTGACTGTCGATAATTTCCACATTATAACGGCGCGATACAAGGTCGAGTAATCCTTGAGGCACTTTGTAGTCATTTTCTTGATTTTGTGTAGTCAATCGGATGGCCTCCTTTCTGTGGATTCCGGTTGTAAGGCGTTGTGAAAACCTGTAAGGCCATGGCACAAGGCACTACTGCGCTTGTGCCGGCCTCGGGATATTAGGGCGAGCCGCGCGATACGGACATTGCCTATTTGAGTATCGGATTATTTTTAGATCCGATAGGCTCCAATTTTTCTTCAATAAATGTATTGATGAGCTGCTGCACCGCTAAGGTAGGTGTCAGCTCGCCTTGGAGCACTTGGTCTTCCACGCTGTCTTTGCAAGCAATGATACGCGGCGCCCGATAGAATAAATTGTGAAGATGCTCTTCCACCATGGAGTATACCCACGACATAGTTTGCTGTTTGCGACGCTCCTGTAAGACGCCGTTGGCTTGGCATTGTTCGATGAATTTTTCAATAACATCATGCCAAAGCTCCATAACGCCTTCGCCGGTGTACGCCGAGCAAGTGTATGCCTGGGTAGTCCACCCTTCCGTGGCGGGGCGGAGGAAATGGAGAATCCGATTATATTCCGATTTCGTAATCAGAGCTTTCGGTTTGTTGTCACCGTCCGCTTTATTGACCACGATGGCATCGGAGAGCTCGATAACCCCTTTTTTCATGCCCTGCAGTTCGTCACCGGCACCGGTTAGTACGACTAACAGGAAAAAGTCGACCATGGAGCGCACGGTGGTTTCACTTTGACCGACCCCGACGGTTTCGACAAGAATTGTGTCATAGCCGGCTGCTTCACAAAGAAGTAAGGTTTCACGGCTTTTACGGGTTAAGCCACCTAGCGTCCCGCCCGAAGGGGACGGACGAATGAAGGCGTTTTCCTGCCGCGATAAGGTAAACATACGAGTTTTATCACCTAAGATACTGCCACCCGTTACGGTACTGGACGGATCGACCGCCAAAACGGCCACTTTATGACCTTCTTGGCAAAGTTTGGTGCCGAGGCATTCGATAAAGGTAGATTTACCGGCGCCCGGTACCCCGGTGATGCCGATACGCGTCGCTTTGCCGGTGTATGGCAAGACTTTTTGAATAACCTGCTGGGCCATTTCAAAATGGGCAGCCGCATTACTTTCGATGAGGGTAATGGCGCGGGACAGCATCATGCGGTTGCCGCTTAAAATGCCTTCCACATAATCATCGACGGTAAGTTTGGCCGGTCGTTTGCCGCCGGTTTGTTTAGGTGGTGTGCTTGAGGTATTACGCAAAGGACTGTCATTGACGCCGCGCATAACGCGGCAGGCGAATTTATCATCATCTGCTTCGGGAACCCAGGACGGTTTATATCGTTCCGTCATAGTATCACTCCTCTAGACGTTCATTTAACAATTCGAGTACTTTCTTCGCGCATACTGGGATAATGGTACCGGGGCCAAAGATGGCGGCGGCACCGTGTTCATATAAGAAATCATAATCTTGAGCCGGAATTACGCCACCGATGATAACCATGATGTCTTCACGGCCGCGTTTTTTGAGCTCTTCGATGAGTTGCGGCATAAGTGTTTTATGGCCGGCTGCCAAGGAGCTGATGCCGACGATGTGAACGTCATTGTCCACGGCGTCTTGTGCTGCTTCTTCCGGCGTTTGGAATAAAGGTCCGATATCTACGTCATAGCCCATATCGGCGAAGGCGGTAGCAATAACTTTCGCACCGCGGTCATGACCGTCCTGACCCATCTTAGCGATAAAGATACGCGGACGACGACCCTCCCGTTTTTCGAAGTCATCGGTCATTTGACGTACTTCGGAGATAACGTCATCATCGCTGAACTCGCTGCTGTATACGCCAGAAATGGAACGGATAATCGCTTTATGACGACCGCACACTTTTTCAACGGCATCGGAAATTTCACCCTTGGACGCACGGGCACGAGCGGCTTCTACGGCTAATTCCAATAAGTTGCCTTCGCCGGTTTCCATGGAATGCGTGATGGCGTCGAGGCATTGACGAACTTTGTCGTTGTCGCGATTAGCGCGTAATTTTTTAAGACGTTCAATCTGAGCCAAGCGTACGGTAGTGTTATCTACTTCGAGAATATCGAGCGGATCTTCTTTGTCTAAGCGCAGATAGTTAACGCCGACGATTTTTTCACTACCGGAGTCAATATGAGCTTGGCGACGAGCGGCCGCTTCTTCGATACGCATCTTAGGAAGGCCGGTGTCGATAGCTTTACTCATGCCGCCCAATTCTTCGATTTCCTGAATATGAGCCCAGGCTTTGCGAATCAATTGGTTGGTTAAGAATTCTACATAGTAGGAACCGCCCCATGGGTCGATAACTTTACATACCTTGGTTTCATCCTGGATATAAAGCTGTGTATTACGGGCAATACGGGCCGAGAAGTCTGTCGGTAAGGCGATAGCTTCGTCAAGCGCATTGGTATGAAGCGACTGGGTGTGGCCGAGAGCCGCCGCCATAGCTTCGATACAAGTACGGGTAATGTTGTTGAACGGATCCTGTTCGGTGAGGCTCCAACCGGATGTCTGTGAATGCGTACGAAGCGCCATGGATTTAGGGTTTTCCGGATTGAAGCTGTTAACGATTTTAGCCCATAACATACGGCCCGCACGCATTTTGGCGATTTCCATGAAGTAGTTTTTACCCATAGCCCAGAAGAAGGACAGACGAGGGGCGAACTGGTCAATGGTTAAGCCGTGTTGGGTACCGGTACGGAGATATTCAAGACCGTCCGCCAAGGTGTAACCTAACTCAATATCGGCGGTAGCGCCGGCTTCTTGCATATGGTAGCCGGAAATGGAAATACTGTTAAATTTAGGCATATATTTGGATGTATACGCGAAAATATCGCCGATAATACGCATGGAAGCGGCCGGAGGATAGATATAGGTGTTACGTACCATGAACTCTTTCAAAATGTCATTTTGAATCGTACCGGCCATAACTTTTTTATCAACGCCTTGTTCTTCACCGGCTAAGATGTAGAACGCCATGATTGGCAAAACGGCACCGTTCATTGTCATGGATACGGACATTTGATCGAGTGGAATTCCGGAGAAGAGGATTTCCATGTCGAGAATGGAGTCAACGGCTACGCCGGCTTTACCAACGTCACCCACTACGCGCGGATGGTCGGAGTCATAACCGCGGTGCGTAGCAAGGTCAAAGGCGATGGATAAGCCTTTTTGACCGGCTGCGAGGTTACGACGATAGAAGGCGTTGGATTCTTCGGCGGTGGAGAAACCGGCGTACTGACGTACGGTCCAAGGGCGGGTTACATACATGGTAGCGTATGGTCCGCGTAAATATGGCGGTAAACCGGCCATATAGGATAAGTGATTGCAATCGGCATAGGCACCTTGGTCATACAGCGGTGCCACGTCAATTTGTTCCATCGTGCGATAGAAGTTTTCATCAAAGGATTTGCCTGTTTCAGCTTTTAACTGAGTAAGCCATTCCTGAGCCGCTTGCTCATTGGCTTCGGCCCCGGCAAATGGGATATTTGCGAAATTAGGTATTTTAGCCATTATTTAATCATCCCCTTTTCTTGTTGCATCCGTAACAGTGTTTCGTAGCAGTTGGAGCGTACACTGATGTAGTCGTCCATACCGGCAGCATCACACATTTCTTTTAGTTCAGGTGATGGAGCACCGGCGAGGAATACTTTCATTTCAGGGCGCTGGGCTTTGATGCCTTTCGTAACGGCCGGTGCCAATTCCGGATAGGTGTCGTCGGTGGAGCACACAATGGCTACGTCCGCCTTGGATTCAAGGGCGGCGGCTACGGCGTCTTCCACTGTTTTGAAACCGTTGTTCAAGGCTACGTCAAAGGCGGCAACCTGCATGAAGGATGTAACAAAGTCGGCACGGGCTTTATGTTGCGGGATAGGACCCATGTTAGCCAAGAAGATATGAACATTGTCGCCGGTTTCGGCTACAAATTCTTCGGTCGTGCGGCGTAATTTTTCATAACGTTCGGTCCAGCGATGCGCTTCGATTGGTGAAACGGATTCGCCTTGACTATCGGTGGCGAGGGCGTTTGTGATTTCGCCGAAAGTAGCACCTGCGTTAAGGGCCGTTTTCACAGCGCCGATAAGCGACATCGGTTCGCTGAAGTCGGAGTCTTTAAGAACTTGTAAAGCTTCGTCGATGGCTTTTTCATCGGCTGTTTTACGTTGCTTGGCAAGTTCGTCCAAGCGTTGCTTTAAGAGGTCTGCTTTATTGATTTCAGGGACTTCGAGCAATTCTTCGGTCATGTTAGGGTACATGTTATTACCAACGGCGCGGTCTTGGCGAGTTGCCAATTTTTTGAAGCGGTCTTCCAAAATGCTGTGAACAGCTTCTTGAACCTTACCGGCTTTGATGGCTTCCGTAATGCCACCCATGTTTTCCAATTCCTGGAATTTAGCCCAGGATTTTTCGGTGAACTCTTCCGTTAACGGTTCGAGGTACCAGCTACCGCCCGCCGGGTCAACCGGTTGAATGAAGTTGAATTCATGCTGTTCCATGATTTGGATGTTGCGGGCAATACGGCGGGAGAATTCATCGCTCGGACGGATACAATGGTCGAACGGATACACGTTCATGCCGTCAACGCCGCCTACTACAGCGGAGAAGGACTGTGATGCGGCACGCAATAAGTTAACGTACGGATCATACACAGTTTGGCAAAAAGCGGATGTGCTTACATATAAGTTGATGCGTTGGGCTTCTTCGTCGCCGCCGCAATGACGAACCAATTGAGACCATAGCATTTTAATGCTGCGGAGTTTGGCGATTTCCATGAAGAACGTAGCGCCTACGCTGAAATGGAAACGAATGTGACGGCAGAATGTATCAACATCAATACCGCGACGTTCCATAGCGCGCATATAAGTCAAAGCGGTATGAAGGGCATAGGCTGCTTCTTGAATACCGTTGGCCCCGCCGTTGTGATATACATCGGCATCAACGAGGACTGTTTTTAAATTAGGTGCATGTGCTTTAGCCCAGTGAATCGTATGAGCCATATCATCATAGAGTTCGTCGAGCGGACGATTTACTTTGCCAAAACGGAGTAAAGAACCGATAGGGTCGGCAGCAATAGCACCGTGCAATTCGGCGGATTTTAACCCGGCTGCTTTGCAGGCGATGGATACAGCACTGATGAGATTAACGGCAGATGGTCCGCCGAATAATTCGATTTCATGCTTGTTAACATCAATATCTTTTAATAAAGCTTTTACATCTTCGGCTGTGCTCAAGGAAACGCCGGTATCGATGAATGTTTCGTCAGTACCATCGGTAGGATCGATGCCTTGTTGTGTTAAGCTGTCGGTAGTAATGCTTACAACCGTGCTGCCTTTATCGAGCTCGAAAGCTGCCATGGCATTGGCATCGCTGATGGTTTTGGCATCACAGCGCTGAGCGATTGACCAAGGTGTGTGGATATAGCCGCTGGCATGCGCGCCGCGGAGCTTATCCGCTAATCCCGGATAGGTGTAAGGGTGGGTTAATTCTTTTTGATCCTCTAAACGATAAATTGGGTGAAATAAAATACCTTCGTAAGTTTTCGTGAACATACTCTTATCGAAAGGCTTACCTTTTAACAGTTTTTCAACGGCGGCCTGCCATTCGTCATAACTGGGAATTTCAAACTCGTCAAAGGTGACAGCGGGCAATTCCTCGTGCCCATTTTGCCTTGAAACGGCTAGAGTCTGCTGCTTATGTTCCATAGTACGAATCCTTTCTACATAGCAAATAGAATATGAAATGCAAGAAAATTGATGCATTCGCTATATACAACACTATGTGGCTTCGTTGCGTCTATGATTAGGTAAAACCGTTTTGTCGCTTAGCCTCGCGCTGTGAGATGGCGAGCGGCAGTTGGACTTACTTACTGTGTCTCATAAATAACGCGGTGGGATATATTGTTTCCTCCTATAACAATAATAAAACTTCCTACCGAAGAGCCATATAAGTGGATGTACCGGGCAGTCTCCAATAGGAAGTAGTTTCGAAAAAAATACCGTTTCACAGCAAGACTGCAAAACGGTAAGATTGTATGCGAAAAGAATCACACCATATCTTCCCGTCTATCGCGGGTATAACGACATGCTTCCTTAGGCAGTTCTTCTGACTCAGCTTCATCATTCCTTTTGCCTTCCCAAACATAATGTTCAGTGACATAATAAAAAGGAACTCCACTTCACAGCGGCGGGACCGTGTCGGATTTGCACCGACTTCTCTATTAAGCTTAAAAAGCGCCTATAGGGGACTGTATTTGTTTTATAATTTTATTATATGGTTATAACATAGGAGTGTCAATTTAAATGCATAGTTTAAGCATGTGTAACGTATAAAGGTTAG
Organism: Veillonella sp. CAG:933; assembly: GCF_000431435.1. NCBI lineage: Bacteria > Bacillati > Bacillota > Negativicutes > Veillonellales > Veillonellaceae > Veillonella > Veillonella sp. CAG:933. The sequence continues at coordinate 624 of NZ_HF986138.1, read as the reverse complement.
TTATAACTCATGCTAAGGGGGTGTATGCATAATCGGTAAGGTATGGGGTGGGACAAAATTGTAAGTAGTGGGTTTAAAGTGTATTTATACAACAAGAGGTACAATTAATATATATACTACTATATGCAGTTAAAGGTGATACATGAGGTAAAAGCATGTGTTGTCCACGCTTGAAGGAATAATGTGTTTAATTAAAAATCTTAAAAATATTTAGTAAAAAGGGGTTGACGAACCATAGGCAAAAAGGGTATGATAGTTCATGTCCTCAATCACGGGACATCAAGTGACCTCCTTCAAGCAATTGGAAGCGGGTTATTTTGAAAAAGTGATGTATATTCTTTCTGTTTTCGCAGCAAAACTTTTTAAAAGAAATTTTAAAAAAGTGCTTGACACGATAAACTGATTGCGATATACTAATTAAGCTGTCGCAAGCCCCTAAGGTAAAGCGATAAAGCAGATCTTTGAAAACTGAACAATGTAAGGTAATCATTTTTAACGAAATGAACATAGCCAGAGTGCGGGTTTCAACAACGTTGAAACCAACCAAAAAATTCTAAGTCAGATAACTTCGGTTAAGCTGACAACAACGAAAAACGAGCTAGCAAATAGCTCCAAGATATCTTG
>NZ_HF986137.1:0-2246 GCF_000431435.1 Veillonella sp. CAG:933 | reverse complement strand
AGATCGCTGACATCTTGTTTCTGCTCATTAACGCGCTAACTAATTCACAAAACTTTTGCAAGCTCGTGACTTTAGTCATGAGTTAATTGACCTCGGATATTCCTTTCTGTGGGGCACCCGAATTTTTTCTTCTCAATTCAAATATGCGATTTGAGAAAATTAATCTGGCACTGAAAGGATTTTTGATAATTTTGTACAAAAAAAAGAAGAACAGACACTGTATCTGTTCTCCTCTTATGTTTAGTCTTTGAAAGACAAAACCAAAACTTGCAACTTTATCTTACCACATTTTGCCAAGAATCTCAATCCTTGTAATCTCCAACAGTAAATTCATAGGTGTATTTAACCGTAGGATGATCACTTTCATTGTTCTTTAAAACCCTTTCAAGATAACTCCAGCGATCAGCTTTTCTCCAAATACTGTCTTTTTTCAAAGTATACATGTATTTGTAACTAATAAATCTTGTTGTTTTCTTATTTGCTAAGTTGTAAGGATCCCCTGTTGTGATATAAACTTCTGGTTTAGAAGTTGCTGTTTTTCCACCGCTATCTGTAACTGTAAATGTGATAATGTGACTTCCCTGATCTTTAATATCATTTAAAGTCAAAGGATTCGGATTTACCAGTTTTGGTGTTAATTTGATCTTATTTGCATCATCTTCAATATCACTTGCAAAAGCATTTGTTTTGATCTCATTTAAGATCTCATCTCCTCTTTCAGCTAATTCTTCCACTGTATAGGCAAGATAATCAGATTTTAAGACAGGTGGATTATTGTATTTGACACGCACATATCCTGTTTGTTGCACTGTATTTCCGCCAGTATCTGACACTTCATATGTGATCTTAATATCAACATATTCATCTTTATTCAGATGATTAAAATAAGTATCAAGTTTTGATGTTTTGGATGGATTTAAAACAGTTGCTGGTTTATAATTATCCTTTTTGCTTGCAGGATATTCGATCTTTGCAACTCTGATGCTGCTTGTTAATTCATTTTCTTCGCGATCCCATGCTTTAACCAATCCGAGAAGATCAGAAATTGCGACCTTATCATTTTCGACATATTCTTTTAATGCATTGTTTGACACCTTATCAGAATATTCAAATTCAAAGTATTGGTTTTCATTTTTTTTGTCTTCTTTGATTTTTCCATCAAAATCCGGTTTTTTTGTCTGTTCTGATCCATCTGAATTTTTAGCTGGATATATAAAAGGTTTATAATCCCACTGTGCATAATTTGTATCGACTGGAATCGCAGCATGTGCAGCACTCATAGGAACACACATCAAAACACTCAGGCTTAAACAGGCACAAGCAATCACCTTTCCTCCAATTTTTCGTAATCGCATTTTCTGCGGCCTCCTTTCATTAAAATATAAAGTACTACATACTAAATATGATGGATTTCGAAAAAAATAATGAAATTATCTTTTGTCTCATCTCTCATTGTACGAAAAAAAAGAGGATACACTTAGGATCCTCTGAAATACGTTATTGGGTTCTATAATTTTCCGATCTTCTGACAAATTAACAAATAATTATTAATGCTTTGATGGAACATTACTTCTAATTCTCTTATATCTCTTCCATGAAAACACAAAGAATCAGAGACTCCAACAACTTCTCCAACAAAGATCTGATCATCTGGGCGATGAAATGCTCTGGCACAATATCCCTTATATTCATGCAAAACTTGTGTTACATATTCCTCAATTTCTTCTTTTTCTGCTTCCAGATATTCTCCTTTTGTTGGAAAATCAAGTTTGTCTATATTCACTTCCCTTCATTAACTTCCTTAAAATCAGTATATGTAATTTTTTTCATAAATCCACAACAGAATTACAGTAATCCAAGATCTCAATCCTCCTCATTTAATGCACTATTGGTAATATCTTCAATCTCTTTTTTTTGATCATTATGGTCTGTTAAAAATTTTGCATTTTCTATTGAAGAATCAGTAATAATATTAGGAAAAACAGTTGGTTGACATCCTCCCACGGCTGAAGCCGTGGGATTCCTTAAATTTTCTCACAGGATCACCTTTCTCAAAAGGATCGGATATAGCTGTGGTTTTCAGGATTCGGACCTATAGGCGTTCGCATGTCGTATGGTACTTGCCAAGTCTATGGAGTGATGCCGGACCCCATATAATTCTCATGTTAAAAACCGAAACATTGTTTCATTGAAACTCCTGATCGTTTCATGTCTTTGATCAGTTCATCGTGCATCTCTATAAATTT